>QHOF01000228.1:11548-11745 GCA_003219335.1 Verrucomicrobiota bacterium
GCTTGATTAAAATTCCAACGGGCGACGGGATGGCGCTGGTCTTCTACACCAGTCCGGAAGCGCCTGCGCAATGCGCGGTGGAGATCAGTCGCGGGCTCAAGGAACATCCTCGCCTGCAACTTCGGATGGGAATTCACAGTGGGCCAGTGAGCGGCGTAGTCGATGTAAACGAACGGGCCAATCTCGCGGGCGCTGGA
>QHOF01000237.1 GCA_003219335.1 Verrucomicrobiota bacterium
ACCGGTGCGCGGTACCCGTCTTCCGCTCGCTATCGCCCAGCGGCTCGACGTTCTGATCGATCTTCCTGGGAAGGGTGTCTATCCAATCGTCGCACAAGTCGAGGGCAAGCGGGCACGCACAGGAATCGTTCTCGCAGCGTCCGGCGCGCCTGTGTCACGCCTCGCCGCGGAGGCCGGAGAAAACGCACCGCCGGTCGACCTCTCGCTTGAAGGTCGCCTCGAAGCGGTCGCCCCCCTGGCGCCGCGCGCGCCCGACGTGACACATCGCGTGATCCTCGCCGGCGCCATGGCGCCGTATGCTTGGTCGCTGAACGGCGAATACTGGCCCAACGTAACCCCGTTGATGATCGCCACCGGCCAGCGCGTGGCAATCGAGATGCTGAACCACACGATGATGCCGCACCCGATGCACCTCCATGGCCACGCTTTCCAGGTGGTCGCGATAAACGGTGCCCCGCTCGCAGGTGCAGTGCGAGATACCGTCCTGGTGCCACCGATGGGCAGCGTCACCATCGCCTTTGACGCCGACAATCCCGGCCGCTGGGCGTTTCACTGCCACAATCTCTACCACATGATGACGGGCATGATGACCGAGGTTCGCTACCCCGGGATCATCTGAGCGAAGCCATCCGCCCGGCGGAGAGATCGGCAACCAATGAGCGGCTTTGTACATGGAGCGGGAAACGGCGTTATCGCTGCTGCGAGGCCTGGTGCAGATGGTGTTTGTGGGCATGGTCTTGTCTCTACTGCTGCACGGAAATGCGTTGGTCGGCGTGCTCATCCTGCTGGCCATGACGTTTGCGGCTGCCGTGACTGCCTCGCGCCGCGCCCAGGGAATAAAGGACGCGCTGCTGCTTTGTTTCTACGCGATCGCGGCGGGAGCGGGCGTCGTAGAACAAAAGGGATTGGACCGGAACTGTCCGAGATGGCGGGCATGCATCCACCAGAGTTTTTCGCGGAGTCCATTATTAACCCAAACGCAGTGATCGATCCCGACGCGAAAAAGCTTGGGTATGTTGGCGAAGACGGAAAATCCAAGATGCCGGATTATAATAGTGTCCTAACCATCAAACAGGTTGCGGATCTTGCCTCTTATATAGCATCGCTGAAAGGGCCAAAGTCACAGGACCATTAGTATATGCATCCCGTGCTGTTCAAGATTGGTCCTTTGACTCTCTATAGTCTGGGCCTTTTCTGGGCTCTTGGAGCTCTCGCCGCTGCCTGGATTGTCCGTCTGGAGCTGAAACGGTACCGATATGATCTCGACCTTGCCGGAAGCGTCGTCACCGCCGCAGCCGTCGCTGGGTTGCTTGGTGCCCGGCTGCTTTTCATTTTGGAAGAATGGGAAAGCTTCACACGGGCGCCGTTTGATTTCATTTTCAGCGGCGCTGGTTTTAGCTGGTACGGCGGTTTCGTAGCAGGAGCACTGGCGGTTGTCTGGGTCTTCAAAAGAAATAAGCTGCCTTTGGGTCAGGCCGCAGATATAGCAGCACCAGCACTTGCGCTAGGGTACGGCATCGGACGAATAGGTTGTTTTCTTGCAGGTGATGCAACCTGGGGCAAGGTCACCGACGTCCCTTGGGCAATGGCGTTTCCTAATGCAATGGCCGGATGGGCCGATCCGCTGACTGGTATGCCATATCCGCCGGGGGTGAGGGTACATCCGACGCAGCTCTATGAACTTGTCCAGTCACTGTTCGTTTTTGCTATCCTGTGGATTCTTAGAAAAAAATCTTATCCACACGGAACGATCTTCTACATTTATTTGGTTCTCGCGGGATCAATGCGGTTTATTGTGGAATTCTGGCGTGCAAATCCCGTCGTGGGTCTCGCCATGACCGAGTACCAGTGGATCAGCTTGGCGTTAATAATTGTTGGAACGGGCCTGCTTTATTACCGACATCATCGTATAGGAGATGCGCATGCTCGATAATATTCGGTACGCGCTTTGGATGGCCTTCGCCATGTTCTGGGAAATCTTATGGCCATTGATCCTCGGTTTCACCTTGTCAGGTGTTGTGCAGGCTGTGGTCTCCAAACGTGAGATGGGTAAGCTGTTGCCGGATGATTCTCCTAAGACTTTGACTATCGCTTGCGGTCTCGGCGCGGCATCGTCTTCATGCTCCTACGCCGCCGTAGCGCTCGCCCGCTCGATTTTTCGCAAGGGAGCAAACTTCACAGCAACGATGGCGTTTGAGCTCGCCTCCACGAATTTAGTGGTAGAACTCACTATAATCATGATCGTGCTACTCGGCTGGCAATTTGCTCTCGCGGAGTTTGCGGGTGGCCCGCTCATGGTTGCGCTCATGGCTATTCTCTTCAGATCATTTCTCTCACCAGAACTGATTAATGAAGCGAAGGCGCAGGCGGACAGAGGCATCGCGGGAAAGATGGAGGGACATGCCGAGATGGACATGTCCGTCAGCGAGGGAACTATTTTGCAAAGGATCTTTTCGGATAAAGGGCTAACCGCTATCAGTCATTACTTCGTTATGGATTGGGTTTCTGTGTGGAAGGATATCGCTGGCGGCCTGCTGATTGCCGGGGCGATGGCCGCATGGGTGCCGCAGGACTTTTGGCAATCCTTTTTTCTAGCGAATCGCCCGCTACTGGCAAAATTCTGGGGGCCTGTCGTCGGGCCGATTGTTGCCATCATTTCATTCGTCTGTTCCGTCGGGAATATCCCACTGGCGGCGGTCCTGTGGAACGGTGGCATTAGCTTTGGTGGCGTGATTGCTTTCATCTATGCCGACCTGATCGTAATTCCCATTCTCGATATCTATCGTAAGTATTACGGGTGGAAGATGGCCGGATTCATACTTGGCACGTTCTACGTTGCGATGGCGACGTCTGCTCTGGTGATTGAATTTCTCTTCCAAGGTTTGGGGTTGATTCCCCAGCAGCGGAGCGCGCAGGTGGTCGAGGCTTCTGTCAGTTTCAATTACACTACCGTGCTTAACATCGTGTTTCTGATCATAGCAACATTGTTGTTGGTCAGGTTCCTTAAAACAGGAGGACCTAAGATGCTGCGTATGATGAATGCGCAACCATCTCACGCAAGTTAATGTGTGCTGCTCTGTGCTGGATTTCCATGCCGCGGTCGTAGATCGTTTCAACGGGATGCTTTTTGGGGTCCTCATCGGGGATCCGAACATTTGGGGCGAGGCATTTCTCCTCTCAGGCATTCGTTGCGGCAAACATTTTGAACTTTTGAGGGATTTCTCCTGCCCGTGAAAAGAGACATAATAAAAAGATGAATCAAAGAAAGCAGCGGACGGCTTATGAAAAGGCGTTGATAACGGAGTACTTCGGTGTCGGCTGGAACATCCTTGAGGGGATCAAGATCGGCCATACGGCTACGTCGGCAATTTAACTGGCGAAAGAACGAAATAAAGGAGGAAACTATGAAATTGCAAAAACAAATAATCCCATTATTCGCAAGCACTACGCTGCTTTTTGTATTCACAATGTTCGTTGCAGCGGAGCACTCATCGGGCCAACAGAAGCAGCCGTCTCCTCAGAAAGGTGAAATGAAATCGATGGAACCCATGTCAATGGACAAGATGATGAAGGAATGCAGTGAACATCATCAAGCCATGACGAAAGCGATGGACCAAATGAGCAAGACACTGGAAGACGCGAAGCAGTCGAACGATCCCGCCAATATGAGAGCTGCCATTGATCAAGCGCAGAAGCAGCTCGCGAACATGAAAGAGCATATGAACATGTGCGGCAACATGATGAACATGATGCAAAAGATGCAGGGAATGGGCGGAATGAAGGGCTCCTCAAAGTAGTCGCCCTTGAGGAAAGCGATATGCGGATCGTGCTGATCGTTCTTGCTGTTATCGGGGCGGTTGCTCTTGTCTCCATAGCAGGCATGTAGCTGATGCATGGAACTATGATGGGCGGGAACATGTCTTGCTGTGGTGCAGGCAATATAATTTATGGTTTGCTTCTGTGCTTGTGGTTATGGTGATCGGGGCTGCCATTTATGCATGCCTGCGC
>QHOF01000089.1 GCA_003219335.1 Verrucomicrobiota bacterium
CAACGATGTCGCGAGTTACCGCGCCCTAATTGATCTCGTAACCCGCGCCCGGCATGAAGGCTCTATTGCGCACGAAGTCATCGACGACCCGACTAGGCCGACGACGACTTGGAAGGTTTTTCAAAACGTTGCCGATTATTACGACGCCGAGGTCAATGATATCCTCAACGGTTATTGGCGCGACCTAATGCAGAGCCAGACAAATCATTTTGAGATTATCGCTGAAAAGAACACCTTGCACAGCCTCCTCCGCCCTGTCGCGGCGAAGTTTTGCATCCCGCTAACGATCGGGCGTGGGCAGTGCTCGACCCGCCCGCTCTACAACATCGCCCAACGATTCAAGAGGAGCGGCAAAATAAATCTCGTCGTTCTCGCGATCAGCGACCTTGACCCGGATGGCGACGCGATCGCTCACTCACTTGGGCAAAGGTTGCGCGATGACTACGACATTCGCGGAGTAGAGGTCATAAAAACCGCACTCACGATGAACCAAGTTGGCGAGCTGAAACTACCTAAGAAGTACGAGCGCGCGAAAACAGGCTCGCCTAATTACAAGCGCTACGTGAACGCCTACCACACAGATTTCGTGTGGGAACTGGAAGCAGTCGATCCGAAGGTGCTTCAAAGGCTGCTCACCGAGGCAATCGAAAGCGTTACCGACCGCAAGGCTTTCAACGCTGAAGTCCGCGCAGAACGCGAAGACGCAGCGCACATCGCCGCTGTCCGTGCTCGTGTCCTCAGAGTGCTGCGCGAGTAACAACAAGAAGGGGCCGCATGAATGTCACTAATGTTATCGAAATCCCCTCTAAGTTCACAAAGGCGTATCCAAGCATCAGCGTCGAGACCGTGGATGAACTCGTCCGCCGTGGCCTGTTTCACTGCAGCGGAGATTACTGGCGTTTCGGGGACGAGAACAACGGAACTACAAGGCGACTCGATGGTCGGAAATTTACTCGCGCCGACAACAGCGGGGCAGACTGGCACAAACTCATCGGCCTCGCAGATGTCGTGCGCCACAATCGGAAGGACGTGCTATTCGTCATCGAAGGAAGCAAGGACGTGCTCGCCGCCGCCGAACTTGCTTTTCGTTCCGGCATTCTAGAGGAGACCGGGGTCACCTGTGCACTTGGCAGCGGCTACCGCCCGATTGCGAGTGAAATTGAACAACTGTGCAGCCGCCGCGTGGAATTGATTGGCGACCAGGATGCAGCCGGAGTTGAAACAACCAGCATTGTCTCCCGCGCGCTGCATCGCGCTGGCGTTGAGCACGGAATTTGGGACTGGTCGGATTGGGCGAACCGAGATGATAAGGATTTGTTTGATGTCCTAATCACAATAGATACGGACCCTAGTACTCCCTTCTTTTTTTCTTTTTTCTCTTCCTTCCCACGGTTCAACAGTTCAACAGTTCAACAGTTCAACAGTTCAACTAACAGCGTTAGTACTGCTTCAGGTAAGCATTTCAACAGTTCAACTAACATTTTGGAGCTGGTCGCGCCTTATGTGGTCAAAAACAAGGGCACAGGCAACCGGCAATCGTTCTATTTGGCGCGAGCTTTGCGTTCACAAGAAGCGATAGCAGAAACCTTGTTTATGGAATCGGAGATTGACGCAGTCTTTCATGATTGGTTCGCGAAGTCGCGCGCGTTACTGCCAGCGGACGCGGACGAAGAAAAAAGTCTCGCGCACTTCTACAAGCAAATGCGGCGCGTGCGTTATCTGCCGTGCGATCTCGACGCGGCTTTGAAGCGGGCAAGCACGCTGCCACTGCCAGACATAGCTGGTCTCGATACAAACACGCTGAAAGTCGCGGCGCTTATGCGCGAACTGCAAGGCGAAGCAGGAGAGAAACCTTTTATCTGCCCGGTGAACGTCATTGTCCGTTTCGTGCCGCTGCGCTTCACGGAACAGGCGAGACGAATCTTGTTCGTACTAGAAGAGAGCAGAGTCATCGAGTGCGTTGACCGCGGCGCGCCGCACATGCCTGGCAAACCAGGGAAGCCCACTGTCTGGCGCTACATGAAAACACCGATTGCTAATCGTTAACCAAAACAAAAACATGCCGCGCTCGTTTCGCCGGAGTGGGAGCGGTGACACGCCTGAGACGGCGTGCAATCCGCGCCACGACTGCGACCGCTCGAAAGCGCCCTATTTCCATGTCGTGCGAATTGAAACTCAAGCGGCCTAGGGGTGGGGGTGAAGGCGATTCGCGAAGCGAACGATCAACAGGTACCCGTCAGCGCGCTCCGGAAAATTTTATGAGAAAAAGAGGCGTCAACGTTACCCAGGTTGCACCGATGCACGCGAGAGAGCCTGTAGGGTAGAGAATGGCCGCGTACGATTTGACACGACTGGCACAATCGGACGCATGAACCGGAATTTAGTGCTAGTCGCTTGTCTGTTCCTCGGCGGTTGTGCCGTGGCGGATTATACTCCTTACAGTGGCACTCAACAGAATTGGCCAGTCAGTAGCGGTACTTTCGTCGATAACAAGTACGCTGTACCAGTTTTCTATGGTGCACCAAATCGGCCGTACGTTGTGCTCGGTTATTTGAATGCGGAAACCGCACCCGTGCGTAGCCGTCGCGGAGCGGTACTCGCCTTCATGGCACGCCGCGCGCAAGAACTCGGTGGCAATGGCCTGATTGTACTTGGCACAAATAGAGAGTACGTCGGCTCCGTATCCAGCGGTTCAGTCACTGGAAATGTTTGGTCGTGCACTTATGAACTACTAGCCGGCGGTGCAATTACGGCAGTCGCTCTTGTGCTGCGGAGAGGAAGACTGAGATCGGGGTTCGTTTGAACATTTCGGCTCAGCAGAAGAAGTGATTTTGCGAGCCAGGCGACACTTCGTGCGGAGGTCCCACAGCTGGCGGGTTCAAAATCGCTGTTCTTGACCAGTGCTCGGTTGTCCAATCACCAGCGGAAATGCACACCGAGCTAAATCGAAGATTTCCAAAGATTAGGCTAGACGTAGTTCGCGGTGGATTGCGTAATGCCGGACTTAGTCTAATTTGCGTAACTATCAAAACATATTGCCTGCCTTTGCTGTTGATTATTTTCGCGTTTGCCTTCGCATACCCGGCTTCGGCGGCCCCGCATCTTTTTGTCACCACGAGATACTCCAATACGACTGCTGTGATCGACACCTCGACCAACAAAGTTGTCAACGAAATCCCCGTAGGCACTTTCCCGGTTCGTATTGCCATGACACCGGATCGGCTCAAGGCTTTTGTTTCCAACGGGCGTTCCTCAAATATGTCGGTTTTAGACACGGTGGCGCGCACGAACATCGCCACCATCCCGGTGGGCGAAGGACCCGGAGAGGAAGCTGTCACACCGGATGGTGGACGTCTTTTCGTCGTGCATCAACGTGGTCAGCATGGATTAGGTTGCCCTGTCGATGTCATTGATACGGCAACATATGCAATCCTCAACATTATCTATCTTCCCGGGAATTGGCTCAAAGACATCTTGTTCACGCCGGATGGACGCTCCGCATATATCGCGAACCAAGCCCGCGGAGAAGTGGACGTGATTGATACCGCCACCTACCAGGTAACGAATATCCCCGCCGGAGGTGGCTCCCGTCGTCTGTGCATCTCTCCCGCGGCTGATCGCGTCTACTGCGCTAACTACAGTGGCAACTCCGTATCCGCCATCGACACGGCGACGAAACAACAGATCGCGACCATTCCTGTTGGACAAAGGCCGAGAGCAATTGCCATTACGCCCGACGGGACGGAGGTTTACACAGCCGACACCGGGAGCGCCACGGTCTCGGTCATCGATACGACCACATTGAGTGTGATCGCGACCATCCCTACCGGCGGCGCGCGGCCGTGGGAACTGGTAATTTCGCGTGATGGAACAAAGGCCTTCGTGGAAAACTTATATTCCGACAATGTTTCGGTTATTGACACCGCCACGCATACGGTCATCGCAATAATCCCGACCGGACACAGACCTTTCATATCGCAAATCAGTCCAGACCAGACGAGACTGTACGTGTCCGACTGCAAGAGTACAACTGTGACCGTCATTGATATTCCGTCACTGACTGTCTATGCGACAGTTGCTAATGTAGGTTCGCAGCCGTTTGACATGGCATTTGGTCCGTAGCCGTCGGGCCGAATGCGAAATCCTCGCTACGAGCCAATGAACGCCGATGTTTGCTCAACGAGTTCCTCAAAGAGCATCGTCAGGCGGAAGAGCAGGAGCACAAGCTTGCCGCGCAAGATAGCAGCTTGCAGCAGAGTGCGACGATTCGTCCAGCTAACTCTTTTGCTGCGTAGTAGTGGATAGGGTCTAGTCCTACATTGGGTCGGAGTCCCGGATAACCTATGGGCCAGAGACAGCGCAGTCGGCGGACGCCGCGTTGATAGAGGAGTGGCTTGGTTATTCCCCTTACGGCCCGAAATTCACAGTCACAGTGTTAGAGCAGGTCTGGGTGCCAGCTTCACACACCTTATACACGAAGCTAGCCTGGCCGCTGGTGCCGGTGGAATCGTCATACAGTCCGTCATTCGGCGTTGTCGCAATCACATTTCCATCGCGGTAGACGTCGACGTTGGCCGAGGTCGCCCCCGTCCATTTGAGACGTGATGTATTTATTCCCCCCACCTTTTTCCCCTGACCTGTGAGCTGGATCGGTCCAGGCGTCGCCGTTGGAGTAGGAGTCGGAGTTGGTGTTGGCGTCGGGGTTGGCGTACCACCGATACCGAACGTTTCCGCGCTCGCGAGAATGCTGTTGTTGTTTTTTCCACCTGCGACGAGCACGACGCCATCGGAGAGCAACGTCGCCGTGAAGAGGTTCCGAGCATTATTGAGACTGCCTGTGACTGTCCAATTTCCCGTGGCCGGGTGGTAAATTTCCGCGCTCGCCAAAGGCCTGTTGCTGCGGCCAAGGCCACCTGCGACCAGCACCGTACCATCGGAAAGCAATGTTGCGGTATGGCGCCGGCGGGCAACATTGAGGCTGCCGGTCGGTGTCCAATTTCCGGTGGCCGGGTCGTAGACTTCCGCGCTTGCCAGTACTCCAATATCGTCATTCCTCCCTCCAGCTACCAGCACCGTGCCGTTGGCCAGCAACGTCGCCGTGTGGTCATACCGACCAGTATTGAGGCTGCCGGTGACCGTCCAAGTTCCCGTGGCCGGATCGTACAGTTCCGCGCTCGCGACGCCGGGCGGACCTCCCGCGATTAGCACGTTGCCGTTGGCTAGCAACGTCGCCGTGTGGGCATACCGACCACTATTAAGGCTGCCGGTGAGGGTCCAAGTTCCCGTGGCCGGATCGTACAGTTCCGCGGTATTGGGGCTGTCATTTCCACCGGCGACCAGCACCCTGCCATCGAAAAGCAATGTTGCAGTATGTTGGGTGCGGCCAAAATTCATGCTGCTGGTCGGTGTCCAATTTCCGGTGGCCGGGTCGTAGAGTTCCGCGTGTCCTTTTCCACTATGGTCATGGTTGGGATAACCTCCCGCGACGAGCACATTGCCGTTGAGTAGCAACGTCGCCGTGTGGAGCACCCGAGCATTATTGAGGTTGCCTGTGAACGTCCAATTTCCCGTGGCCGGATCGTAAAGTTCCGCGCTTAGGAGTTCGGGGTATGGAAAAGTCTGCTGACCCCCACCGCTTGCGACCAGCACCCTCCCATCGGAGAGCAACGTCGCCGTATGATAAAACCTAGGAGTATTGAGGCTGCCGGTAGACTCCCATTGAAAGGGAGCAGCGGCACACGGTTGCACCAGCAGCGCCGCACCTAAGAACAACAAGAGCAACGCCAGGCGGCGACCGAACGCAATGAGAAAAGAATCGCGCCGCAACTGCGACCGGTTTGGTGAATGTAGGGGGGTCGTTTTCATAATAAAAACCATTGGTTCATCAGTTGGTTGTGTGAACAAGTCTTTCCCTCACGGTTTACCATGCGGGAAGAGCGTCAGGTGGAGCTTTTGGAAAGACGCCCAACGGACTTAGCGCGGGTGCCAGTGTGCCCACCACGACGACAGAATGTCAATACTTTTTTGACAGCGAACACGTGCTGAATCGGGCTATGCCCGTTATAGCTTTCGGTCCGCATCGCTGAATGGAATGATGCGCTCAACTGCGCCGTCGCAATCCAGAATGCGAATCTCGCCAGAGCGAAAGCAGGCACGGCAAGTAGCATAGTCAATCGCTTGCTCTTGGCTCAGGAACACCGGCTCGACGCCGGGCGCTTCGAAGCACTTCCAGCCGTTTCTGAACGGTCTGATTTCGATAATCGTCATCGAGACACTTTGCGTTTGTTGTGAAACCAGCGTATCTGTTCGATTGAACATGATCGAGCCAAATAACGGCCAGGCGCTATCAAAAACGCAAGATGCCCGGCCGCGGTACACCGGCGAACGTCTGTTGCGTGAACGACCCAAAATCTACCGCCAGGTAGTTCGATTACTCGGTGAGGGATGGTCAGCGAACAAGATCTGCAAATGGTGTCACGTCACGAGAGAAACAGTCCGGGCTATCGAACGGCGCGAAGCCGTGGAGATAAGCGAGCGAAAAAAGAGCATCATCGGGATCTTGGGTAACGTTGCGGAGTTGGGCGCCAGCCGGATGGAAGAAACAATTGGCAAGGCCGGCCTGCGTGATGCAGCGATCGGGACTGGCATCGCGGTGGACAAGATGCTTGCGCTAACAGGACAACTGCCGTCTGTGCAGATCGCCGTTGTGATGCCAACACCGGAGGAACGCGCGGAGCTACGGGCGGTCGATGCCAAGCTGGATGCGATAGCCGCTCGACTCCGAGCTGCCGCTCCACGCGATGCCGGTGCTTGACCCGTCGGGTGGCCGACTCGGAACCTCTGGCACTTCACCCCCGTTTCAAGACCGCGCGGGGAGGGGTCACTCTGGTGTGAGATTCATCGCAAGCGAGATTGGAGCGGGTTACGGAGATGAGGCGATAATCCGATCTTCAGTGGCAACTCGCGCCAAAGCAGTCGGCGGCGATGCCGCCATTCAAATTAACGATAATACGACATTTGCAGGCATAATGAGATTGGGACCTGGTTTTTACGCTGCCGCGAATGCGAGGAAGATGAGTTTTGCGAATCGTAAAATACCTCGATTAGTCGAAGGCACGCCGCGTGTTTGAAAGGGTTGGGCAATCGCTGAATCAAGGGAGAAATCGAAAAGCGCATTCGGAGTCTAAGCACTGACACCCGTTCGCAAGCGGGAAGGAATAGCCTTAAAAAGCCCCAGACGTGGCGAGCGTGGGTCGTCAATGAGGTCGGAGATTGCTGGGAATTAAGTCAGCAACTCCAGTATTTGTGAACGCGAGGCCGTGCATCAGACACACGTTAATTTCCATTAGTTTCCCTTGCGGCTTACGCGAAGCCAGTTTTCGGACAATTTCGGACAGTGGAACTGCGTTATTCTGCGCGATTCGTGCAAATGCACTGATTTGCATTTTCTCTCGTAACACGCAGTCTAGCGCATATTTGTGGCGAAATTGCGCAACATCACGAAATCTCGAAAGTGGGTTCGATTCCCGTTGCCCGCGCATTCACCTAGGAACACGGGGCAAAACACGCCTGCCAGGCGGCAACAATCAGGACGGAAAGTCGGTCATCGCCAGTGTTCGCTGTTCGATTCATAGGAGAGGTCGTAATAGAGGTCATTCATGGTGCGTGCCAAGGGCAAAATCGTGCGTCCGGCCCGGAACTCTAGCCGCGCCGGAATCTTCGTCGCCGTTGCGCTACTCACTGCGTCCGCACTGGCAGCATGGGCCAACAGTTTTCGCGGGCCGTTCATTTTCGATGATCTTCCCGCCATCGTGGAAAACGCGACGATCCGGACGCTTGCGCTCCCTATCGCACTCGCGCCGCCCCACACCGGTCAGCCTGCGAATGGCCGGCCGCTCGTCAATTTTTCCTTCGCCCTCAATTGGGCCGTTGGGGGCGCCGCCGTCCGCGGCTACCACGTGCTCAACCTCGCAATCCACACGCTGGCTGCGCTGGCGCTGTTCGGCGTCGTGCGCAGGACACTGCGGTCCCGACCGCTCGCTGCGAAATTCGCGGCCGACGCGACGCCGCTCGCGTTCGCGCTGGCCGCGCTTTGGATGCTACACCCCCTCCAGACCGAGTCCGTAACTTACATTGCACAACGCGCTGAGTCGCTTGCCGGGTTGTGCCTGTTATTAACACTATACGCGTCGATTCGAGGTGCGGAATCGCCTACGCCCGCGCGCTGGCACGCGCTCGCCGTTGTCACGTGCCTGCTCGGCATGGCAACAAAAGAAGTGATGTATGCCGCACCGTTGCTCGTGCTGCTGCTCGACCGCACTTTTTTCGCCGGGACGTTTCGCGAAGCGCTGCGTCGGCGGCCATGGTTCTACGCCGGACTCGCGGCGACATGGCTGTTACTCGGTTGGCTCGTGATGCAAACGGGCAATCGAGGTGCGACGGCCGGTTTCGGCCTCGGCATCACGCCGTGGCACTATCTGCTCACCCAATGCGGTGCGCTCATACATTACATGCGACTGGCACTCTGGCCCGCGCCGCTGGTGCTCGATTACGGCATAGCGACAACCAGTTCCCTCACTGAGGTCTGGCTGCAAGCCGCCCTGCTGCTTGCGCTCTTCGGTGCCACGTTCGTCGCACTCGCCCGGTGCCCGCCGTGGGGTTTTCTCGGCGCATGGTTTTTTCTGCTGCTCGCGCCGACTTCAAGCGTGTTGCCACTTGCCACACAAACCGTTGCGGAACACCGCATGTATTTACCGCTGGCAGCGATTATCGCCGCCATCGTCGTTGGCGTGTGGCATGTCCTCGGCCGTCACAGCGTGGTCGTATTCGTTGCAATGGCGATTGCCTTAGGCGCGCTGACCGCGCGGCGCAACATCGACTACCGCTCTGCCATTTCGATTTGGCAGGACAACATCGCAAAGCGGCCCGATAGCCCGCGCCCGTTCGGCGAACTGGCCAGCGCGCTCACTGACGCCGGGCGCGTCCCTGAAGCGCTCGCTGCCTACGAGACTGCGGTGCGTTTGCTGCCGAACTACCCCAAGGTGCGCCACAACTACGCCGTCGCGCTCGCCGCTGCGGGCCGGCTCGACGAAGCCGCCGCGCAATTCGAGCTCGCGCTTGCACAACTCCCCACACTCGCCGACGCGTATTATGGGCTCGGCGACGTGCGTCATGAGCAAGGCCGCAATGCCGAGGCGCTCGCGTGCTACGAAGCTGCGATCCGCCTCCGTCCCGATTTCGCCCTCGCCCATAACAACGCTGCCAACATCCTCACCATTTTCGGCCGCACCGACGAGGCGCTAGCGCAGTACGCGGTCGCAGTGCGCGCGGACCCGAATCTTCCTGATGCCCAATACAACTGGGCCAACACTCTCACCCGCATCGGCCGTTTTGCCGACGCTGTGCCTCACTACGAAGCCGCGCTGCGGCTCGCGCCCGCGCTTGTTCCCGCGCACGAAAATCTCGGCATCTCGCTGTTCAACCTCGGCCGCTACGCCGACGCGGTTCGCGAATTAGAGATCGCGCAAGGCCTCGCGCCCGACAGCGAAAGCATCCGCGCCAACCTCGCCGCCGCTCGCGCGCGCGCTGCGCGCTGAACTGACGGTCGACGTTGTCAACGCCGCCTTCCCGTTGCCCGCTATTGGTTCGACGCGATCAGCTCGCGGTTGCGCCAGGCGTAGCCAAGGCCTGAGTAAATCGTTAGCGCGACCGTAATCCACACCAGCACCGGGCCGGCATCGTTCCAAGCCCGTAACCACCAACTCGATGTTTCATTCGTGTATCGCAGTTCGGCGATCGAAAGAAGCGCGAGGAAGAAAATAATCGTCACGATCTGCCAGGAAGTCTTCTGTTTACCCAGACTTTCCGCTGGAAGAACTTGGCCTTTGGCGCTGGCCATCAGCCGCAGACCCGTAATCAGAAAATCTCGCGCGACCACTGTCGTCGCTGCCCAAGCAGGAACCGCTTTGAGAGGAACAAGTGAAATGAATGCCGCCGCCACCATGATCTTGTCCACAAGCGGGTCCATCAATTTGCCAAAATTTGTGACGACGCCGTAGCGCCGAGCGATTTCTCCATCGATAAAATCGGTCAGGCCGGCAATCAGAAAAATTACGAGCGCAGCAGTGCGCGCATAGTTCCAGGAGGAATTCAGCGCAATAACGAAAAGCACCGTGAGCAGCAGCCGGCTCAAAGTAATTCGATTCGCCCAATTCATCCTGAAGCCGCGGCCCTGTGGGCCGCGTCCGGTTGTTTGCCGGCTTTAAACCGCGGCCGTTTCCAGATCGGCACTTTTTTCTTCAATTCATCCACGATCCATTGACCAGCCCGAAACGCTTCGCTCCGATGCGGACTGCACACCCGCATAAATAGCGACGCTTCACCAACAGCGATGAATCCGATCCGATGATGAATGAGCACCTGCTTAAGCCCAAAGTCCTCCGCAGCCTGCTCCGCAATCTTTGCCAATTGGTGCTCCGCCATTTCCCGGTGCGCTTCGTAATCGATTCCTTCGATCTCATGTCCATCCTCCGAGCCGCGAACAATCCCAAAAAAATCAACCACCGCTCCGGCGACAGGCTCGACTTCAATCGGCGGCGCCTCAGGCGGCGCTTCGGTTACTAAGATTTTACAAACCAGATTTGTCATACGCCTGAAGTGCTCGCCACAGTGGCTCGTCTTCGGTTTACAAACCATCTCACAAATGTCATCCTGAGCGAAGCGAAGAATCCAGCCCCAGTTCTTCCACGCTCACCGCCTCGCAGATCTGATTTGTCTTTGCGAACTGGGGCTGGAGGTTTCGCCTCGCGCAACATGACAGCTGGGTTCTAGCCAGACACAAAAGGAGAGATAAAAATGAACGCGAATCAATGTGATGTTGGCCTAATCGGCCTCGGTGTCATGGGCGAAAATCTCGCCCTAAACCTAGAATCGAAGGGCTTTTCCGTCGCCGTGTTTAACCGCACCACCGAAGTGACCGAGAAATTCGCCGCGGGACGCGCGCAGGGAAAAAACATTCAGCCCACGCGCACGCTGGAAGAATTTGTCGCTGCGCTGAAAAAACCGCGGGTCGCGATGATGATGGTGAAAGCGGGCGCGCCAGTGGACGCAGTGATTGGTCAGGTCGCGCCGCTTCTCGAAAAAGGCGACGTGTTGATCGACGGAGGAAATTCTTTGTTCACCGATACCGAGCGGCGGGGCCAGGAATTGGAAGGCAAAGGAATTCACTTCGTCGGCATGGGCGTTTCCGGCGGTGAAGAAGGCGCGCTCAAAGGCCCATCGCTCATGCCAGGCGGTTCGCGCGAGTCGTGGGAAATTATCGCGCCCATTTTCCGCAAGATCGCTGCGCAAGTGGATGGCGAAGCGTGTTGCCGGTACATGGGGCCCGATGGCGCCGGTCATTACGTCAAGATGGTGCACAACGGCATCGAGTACGGGGACATTCAATTGATCTGCGAATCCTACGCCATTCTCAACAACGTCCTCGAGATGGATGCAGCGCAACTTGCAGACATTTTCGCAGAATGGAACAAGGGCGAACTCGAGAGCTACCTGATCGAAATCACATCGCAAATTTTTCGAAAGATCGATCCGGACACCGGCAGGCCGCTGGTGGACATGATCCTCGACAAAGCCGGACAGAAAGGCACCGGCATCTGGACGCTTCAATCAGCCATTAAACAGTTCGTCGTCATTTCGACAATCAATGCTGCGGTTGAAGGGCGCGTTGTCTCGTCACGGAAGGAGGAGCGCGTAGCTGCGTCGAAAATTTTGCCGCAACCGAGAGCTCGGCAATTCAAAGGAAATCGACCGCGTCTTGTGACAGCGGTGCGTGACGCGCTTTACGCTTCAAAAATTGTGTCTTACGCCCAGGGAATGGAGCTGCTTCGCGCTGCGAGCACGGGCTATAATTGGAACCTGAATCTGAGCGACATCGCCACTATCTGGCGCGGCGGCTGCATCATCCGCGCGAAATTCCTAAACCGGATTGTCGAAGCGTACCGACGCGACGCCGCGCTGCACAATCTTCTGCTCGATCGTTATTTCACCAGGATCATCAGGAAAGCCCAGCGCAACTGGCGCCTTGCGGTTTCAACAGCCATCAAGCACGGCGTGGCTGTCCCCGCGTTTTCCGCCTCGCTCGCTTACTTCGACAGTTATCGCTCCGCTCGGCTTCCGGCAAACCTCCTGCAAGCGCAACGCGATTTCTTCGGCGCGCACACCTACGAGCGCATCGACAAGCCCGGCGTTTTCCACACCGACTGGATCGAGTCCGAGCAAAAGCCATCCGAAAAACCCACCGAGCCGAAAACGCACGAGCCGCATCACGCGGGTGAGTGATTGCCGTAGCGTGCGCTGTCCTCAGCGCAGGCTAGTCCGCTGAGACAGCGGACACTACAGCACGTATTTTTTATCAGTGGAAATCGTGCGATTCGCTCCCAATGAGTTGTTCATTCGCGAGCGGTCTGATCTCGCGCGCTTTGATCAAAACAACACCGTCCGAATTCTGCACTTCGCCTTCGATGAGCAGAAAGGCTTCTTCAGTGATCACGAGGCGGAAACGTTCGAATAAATCTGGCTCGACAATTGCATTTGAAACGCCCGTCTCGTCTTCGAGGCTGATAAAGACAAATCCTTTCGCTGTGCCCGGACGCTGGCGGCAAATCACGTTGCCGGCGATTTGAATGGTCGAACCGTGGCGCGCGTGAACGAGATCGATCGCACGCCAAATGTTCGGCAAGCTTTCGCGTAAAAGCTTCATCGGGTGCGCACCGGTCGTCAGGTTCATCGTCTCGTAATCGGCTTTCACCCGTTCCGGCAACGTCATCGGAGTAAGCGGAGATTCCGGCTTCTGGGGAGCACACGCGTCCCGCGTGTTGGTTTCGGCGTCGCGCCGAAACAATCTTTGCTCAAAATCAGATTCGGAGGGTCTGTGCAGAAGAAGAGAAGTTCGCGATCGCGGAACGCGCTCGCCAGCACGCGAGACGCGTACGCTCCCCAGCAAATCATCATGCAGAGTTTCCTCTACATGCCACATCGCAGAGCGCCGATGTTTGGCAAAACAATTGAGCGCGCCGAGCTCTGCCAAGGTCCGCAATTCATCTTTCGAGAGCGGGACGCGCCGCTTGAAATCGTCGAGCGACTCGAATGGTCGATCTTGTCGTTGCCTGATGAGTTCTTCGGCGTGTTTCTGCCGCAATCCGTTCACGACGCAAAAGCCGAGGCGGACTCTGTTGTCATCGACAACCGTGCAACGCCAGTCGGATTGCGAAACGCAAACCGGTTTGACTTTCACTCCGTGCCGCTGCGCATCCTTCACAATCGTGGCTGGCGTGTAAAAACCCATCGGCTGATTATTCAGTAGGCTGACGTAAAACTCCGGCGCGCGATGCACTTTTAAATATGCGCTGCCATAGGCGAGAATAGCGAAACTGATCGCGTGCGATTCGGGAAATCCGTAAAGCGCGAATGACGAGATCGACTGAATGATTTTTTCGATCTTATCCGGTGCGACACTTTTTCGTTCCATTGCTGCGCGCATTTTCGCGCAGACTTTGTTCATCCGTTCTTCCGAGCGATGAAAACTCAACGCGCGTCGCAACTCTTCCGCTTCGTCACCGGAAAAATTCGCCATCACCATTGCGATCTTGAGCATTTGCTCCTGAAACAGCGGCACACCAAGCGTCCGCTCGAGAACCGATTTCAAGCGATCATCAAAATACGTGACGGGTTCCTTGCCCGCGCGCCGCGCAAGATACGGATGCACCATGTCGCCTTGAATCGGTCCCGGCCGAATGATCGCCACTTCGATCACCACGTCGTAAAAACATTTCGGTTTCATCCGCGGCAGCGTCGCCATTTGTGCGCGGCTCTCGATTTGAAACATGCCGATGGTGTCGGCGTGTTGCATGATCTCGAAGGTTTTCTCGTCGTTCTTTGGAATGTGGGCGAGATCGAGCGGCCGCCCTCGTTCGCGACACAACTCGAACGCGTCCTGCATCACCGACATCATGCCGAGGCCTAACAAGTCCACCTTCACGATGCCGAGGTCTTCGCAATCGTCCTTGTCCCATTGCGCGACGACGCGACCCGGCATGGAGGCGTTTTCCAACGGCACAAACGAACTGAGTTTGTTCTGGCAGATAATCATCCCGCCGGAATGCTGGCCGAGATGGCGCGGCAAGCCGTAGATCGCGCGATAGAGTCTGATGAAGG
>QHOF01000238.1 GCA_003219335.1 Verrucomicrobiota bacterium
TGCTAAAAAACGTTTCTGCCCCCGACGCCGTGCCCACCAGCAGATACGAGCCAGTCTCCATGCTGCCGCCGATGATGACCGGCTGGCCAATGTCTCGGTAACGCGCGGCGACTTCCTCGTGTCCTGGCCCGAATGCGCGCGTTGCGCCCTTTCGGTGCACAAGCAGCGTGCGCTCTTCATTGTCGATCTTGTGTTTTTCCAACTTCGCGGTGTTGTGCGCGACGTCGTAAACCATCCGCATCTGCAAGTCTTCGGCACTGCGACCGAACACTTGGGAAAAAACTTCGCGAATGCGATGAAGAATCACCTGTCGATTGGCAAACGACATGTTTAGTCCGCACTTCATCGCAGCGAAATAATCGCGGCCTTCCGGCGAATCAAACGGCGCGCACGCCAGTTCGCGATCCAAGATTTTGATGCCGTATTTCGGTTCCATCACTTTCAAGAACGTCTGGAGATAATCGGTGGCGACCTGATGTCCAAAGCCGCGGCTACCGCAGTGAAACATCACCACGATCTGGTTTGGAATCGTGATCCCGAATTTTGCCGCGAGTTCCTTATCGCGCACGTCCTCGGGTCGCGCGACCTGCACTTCCAGATAATGGTTGCCGCTGCCGAGTGTGCCGACTTGATTATAGCCGCGCTCGACTGCGCGTTCGCTGATTTTCGATGCGTCGGCGCCTGAGATGCAACCGTTCTCCTCCGTAAGGTCGAGATCTTCTTTGCAGCCGAAATCGCGTTCGACGCACCAGCCCGCGCCTTGCTCGACGAGCTCTCGAAAATCGCCGTGCGATAATTTCAAAAACCCGTGACTGCCGACACCAGCTGGGACGCGTTGGAACAGAAGATCGACAATTTCTTTCAAATGCGGTTTCACATCATCGAGCGTGAGATTCGTGGTGAGGAGGCGCATGCCGCAGTTGATGTCGAACCCGATGCCGCCGGGAGAAATCACCCCACCTGCGCGCGCGTCCATCGCCGCGACGCCACCGATAGGGAAACCGTAACCGCTGTGGCCATCAGGCATGCACAGCGCGTAACGCGCAATGCCGGGCAAAGTGGCCACATTGCTGATCTGCTGGTAAACCGCTTCGTCCATTTCGCGCATCAGTTTCTCGGTCGCGATGATGCGCGCCGGCACGCGCATGCCGTCTTTGTAAGTCGCGGGTAATTCCCAAATCGTATCCGAAATTTTTTGCAGGCTATCAATGATCGCCATCGGACTTCCTCTTCTTACTCTTTCACTTGCTCATGCTCCCGCTCAATAGCGATTTTAGAGAACCCGAGCATGAGCAAGAGCAGGAGTAGGAGTAAGAGAAGAGCGCGCTAGCTTTTAACAGTGTCCTTAGCGCGCTGCCCGCGTCTTTCCCAAGCGGTGAATCTAGATGAGCGACTGGCGAGTTTCGCTCCGGCTTTGAGAAAGGAATCGACCCACCAGAAGACATTCTCGTCGCGCACGACGCGTCGCATGCGTCTCATGCGCGCGCTGCGCGCGCTCTCACTCATGCGGAACGCTTTCAAGATGGCGTCCGCCATTTGCTCGACATCGTAGGGATTCACCAGCATGGCGCCTGGTCTGAGTTGCTCGGCCGCGCCGGCGAACTGGCTCAGGATGAGCACGCCGTCTCCGTTGATGCGGCAGGCGCAATATTCCTTGGCTACGAGGTTCATTCCATCCTTGAGCGGCGTGATAAAAGCGATGTCGCACGCGCGATAGTGCGCGAGAAGATCTTCGCGATCGAGGCCGCGAAAGTGATATTGCACCGGGAACCACGTGCCAGTGGAGAAACGCCCGTTGATATCGCCCACGAGCCGATCAATGCGGCCTTTGAACTCATGGTATCTTGGAATCTCCACGCGGCTCGGCACAACCACCTGGATGAGCACGACGCGGCCACGCAGTTCCGGATAGCGTTCCAGAGCGTTGCGAAATGCGCGCAGTCGTTCCGGAATTCCCTTGCTGTAATCGAGCCGGTCCGTTCCCATGATCAACTGGCAATCAGGGAATGCGCTGCGCAGCTGCTGCGATTTTTGCGCAACAACTTCGGTCTTTGCACCACTCTCAAACGAGTCGAAGTCGATCCCAATAGGGAAATGGCCGGCCCGAATTTCGCGCTTTTCAAAGCGGATCACTTGCAGCTCGCGACGGGAAAGGACTTCTGCGCCTGACATTACACGCCGCACGCACTGTAGAAAATTGCGCAGGTCGCGCCGAGTCTGAAACCCGAGCAGATCGAATTGGAGCAGCGCGCGCAGGAGCCGTTGTTGTTGCGGCAGCTTGACAAAAATGTCGTACGGCGGAAAAGGAATGTGGAGAAAAAACGTCAACGCCGAAAGCTTTTGCGGCATACTCCGCTCCCGCAACGCCTGGGCGACGTACATCAGGTGGTAATCGTGCACCCAGATGAAATCGTCGGGCTCCGAGCAGCGGAGGATCGCATCCGCGTAGCGCTCGTTAACTTCTCTGTAAGCCTGCCAGTATGCCGGCTCGAAATTGCAAAAGTTTTGCAAATCATGAAAAAGCGGCCAGATCACCTCGTTCGAATAGCCGTAGTAAAATTCGTGGCGTTCTGCCTCGCTCAAACTCACTGGCACGACCTCGTAACCGGCACCGCGAGTAGCTTCGGCCAGCGGCTCCTTTGGAACTTCGCCCGCAATTCCCGGCCAGCCGATCCAGGTTCCGCCGCGTTCGCGTAGCACCGGTTCCACAGCAGAGACAAGTCCGCCGGCAGCCGGCGTGACGGTCCAAAGGTCTTCGCCAATCGAATCCAGCGCGAATGGCAAGCGATTGGAAACGACGATCAGGCGATTCATCTTAACAACGTCAAAAGTTAAAAATGTTACACGGTTACAATGTTACAACGGAAGACCGGGCCAAGATCGCTTTACCTTTGTAACCTTTGTAACGTTGTAACTCTTTTAACTTCTTTGATTGAATCGTTGAAGCGGTAAATCGAATATGATTCCATCGGCGCTCGATCACGTCCGAGAAATTGTTGGAGACTGCGGCCGGCTCGCCGTTTTTCTTGATTACGACGGCACGCTTACGCCGATCGTCAGCGATCCCGAGGAAGCGTTGCTCTCCGATTCGATGCGACAAACGCTGCTGGCATTGGCTGCGCAGGCTCCAGTCGCTATTCTCAGCGGCCGCGACCTCGATGATATTTGCCAGCGTGTCGATATCGGAACAGTCATTTACGGTGGTAGCCACGGATTTGACATCGCCGGGCCGCGCGGGCTCCACAAACAGGTAGGGGCAGAGTTTCTGCCGGCCCTGGATGCGGCGGAAAATGCGCTTCGCAAAATGCTCGCCTGCATTCCCGGCGCGCTGGTGGAAAGAAAACGTTTTTCCGTCGCTGCACATTATCGAAATATGGACGAGAGCGACGTGATCAAGACGGAGCGAATCGTTAACCAGGTCGCCGCACACCACCGCAAGCTGCGCAAGATTGGCAATAAGAAAGTTTACGAGTTCCAACCCGACGTTGATTGGGACAAAGGCAAAGCCGTGCTCTGGCTATTGGAAGCGCTGGGCTTGGAGCAGGACGACGTGAGGCCGGTTTACATCGGGGACGATCGCACCGATGAAGACGCTTTCCGGGCGCTCGAGCAGCGCGGCGTGGGCATCCTCGTAGGAGAGCAGCCGCGGCCCACTGCGGCGAAGTATTCGCTGAAGAACACTACGGAGGTCCAGCATTTCCTGCGCGCGCTCATCTCGAGCGTGAGCTGATTCGTTATGCTGCCGCGGTTTCCTGCGGCAGCTCCATTGTGCCTTTGAACTTCGGCCGTTCTTCTTCTATCCCGAAATTTTCCCTGTAAAGCTCGCCAATTCTCGTCATGTCATCGCTCGTGAGCGGCGGAGTATCCGGTGCCTTGGCGAAGTCAACGAGTTGTTCTTCGTTGTAAATGTTCGGCAGTGTGGAGGCCACGCGATCGTCGGCGAGCAACCATTGTAATGCCGCTTGGCCGAGCGTGCGTTCGGAGTTTTCGAGGAAACGCAGTTGCTCGACCTTTTTGATCCCATTCAGTAGCCAGCTGCGCAGTCGATGGCTGCGATGATCGGTCGGCGGAAACTTCGTGTCAGCCGTGTACTTGCCCTCGAGCATTCCGGACGAATGCGTCACGCGAATGAGAAACATCGTGTC
>QHOF01000569.1:0-445 GCA_003219335.1 Verrucomicrobiota bacterium
CGATGCATTTCGTCAGGGACTTCGTGATCTGGGCTACGTTGAGGGAAAAACCATTACCATCGAGTACCGATTTTCAGAGGGGAGGGAAGATCGTCTTCGTCAGTTCATTTCCGAGCTGGTCCACCTGAAAGTTGACGTTATCTTGACCAGTGGCACTGCAGTAACCCTGGCAACCAAGAACGCTACCTCGACGGTCCCCATCGTCTTTACAGCAGTTGACGACCCTGTTGCGTTCGGCCTCATTGACAGCCTTGGTCGGCCAGGCGGGAACATCACGGGGCTAACTTCGGGCGCGGGGCCGGGCCTATATGGGAAACGGCTGGAGTTCCTCAAGGAAAGCTTCCCTAGGCTTTCTCGCGTGGCCGTCCTCTGGAATCCAGATGATCCAGGCTCTGTAATCAATGTCAGGGGGATGGAGGCCCCGGCCCGGTCTTTGAGCCTCAAG
>QHOF01000569.1:518-1827 GCA_003219335.1 Verrucomicrobiota bacterium
TGGAGGGTGAACGTGCTGTGGCACTGATCAGCGTACTCACCGGTGTGGTGGCTAGTCAGCGAAGGCGGATTGTGGACTTTGCGGCAAAGAGTCGACTGGCAATAATGTCAGCGGAAAGCCGGTGGACAGAGGTTGGCGGCCTCATGTCCTACGGGCCGGACTACGCTGATTTATACCGCCGTGCTGCAACCTACGTGGACAAAATCCTAAAAGGTGCCAAGCCAGCAGATCTTCCCGTCGAGCAGCCGACGAAGTTTGAATTTATCATCAATCTTAAGACCGCCAAGCAGATCGGCCTCACGATTCCGCCAAACGTGTTAGCAAGAGCGGATAAGGTCATCAAGTAAAAACCCATGAATAAAAAAATCTTGGTCTCCATACTCGCTGTTGTCATTCTCGCATTTGTGCATCCAGCCGGGGCGCAGCAGGCGAAGAAAATTCCCCAGATAGGGGTTCTATACCCCGGCCTCTCAGGGGTCTCGGCATCGCAGTTGGACGGATTCCGGCAAGGCCTACGTGAGCTCGGCTATGCGGAGGGAAAAAACATCGCCATCGAGTACCGGTTTGCCGAGGGGAAGCTTGGTCGGCTGCCTGATCTCGCGGCCGATTTGGTTCGACTCAAAAACGTCATCGTAGCCGCGGGGGGTACGCCGGCGATCCTAGCTGCGAAGAACGCCACCAGCACAATTCCCAACGTCTTTCCGACAGTAGGTGATCCTGTCGGGCTGGGAATTGTTGCCAACCTCACACGGCCCGGAGGGAACATCACGGGGCTAACGAACATGACTCCCGAGTTTAGCGGGAAAAGACTTGAGCTTCTAAAAGAAGTGGTTCCACGGGCTACGCGGGTGGCCGTCCTCGGGCAGGGGGCAAATGCCTTCACCGCACAAGATTTCAAAGAGATGCAGGCGCCGGCTTCGGCCATGGGCCTGCAGCTTCATCACATCGAGGTGCAAAGTCCCAACGATTTCGAGAGCGCTTTCTCGAAGATCACAGCAACAGTCCGCGCCACGTCTCTTTTCCTACAGGCGGTCGCATTGTTTATCGATAACCGAAAACGGATCGCGGACCTGGCAACAAGAAGCCGATTGCCAGCGACCTCCGACTCGAGGGAACTTGCGGAGGCCGGTCTTCTCATGTCCTACGGATCGGACCGTTTCGATTTGGGGCGGCGCGCTTCCACTTACGTGGACAAGATCCTCAAGGGTGCAAAGCCAGCCGACCTACCGGTGCAGCAGCCGACGAAGTTCGAGTTGGTTATCAATCTGAAGACCGCGGAGCAGATCGGCCTGACGATTCCGCCGAACGT
>QHOF01000569.1:2033-2476 GCA_003219335.1 Verrucomicrobiota bacterium
CGGTGTATCAGAAGCTCCTTGACCCCATTGTGCAATGACACTTTGTCACGGGAAAGAACTCTATGGGTGACAGACAACTCCGTGCACTCTTGCGGCTACCCGTAATGTTAGTTTTCCTCCTGGTAATCCTGATTGTGATTTTCTGGGGGAGACGAAAATAGGACTACCACGTCAATGGACATCGGCGATGTTCTCATTTGGGAAGCAACCAATGGGCTATTGCTTATTCCCACCGTGATCGGCCTTGTGATGGTAGTGCGGTGGTTTCGTGGACGGCCTGTGTTTACTGAACGCGACTGGTTGTTTCTCTTTGGCCACTCGCGCAAGGAAGTCTTCTCGCCGCGCCTCTTGCTCCGATTTGCGGCGATGCTCGTTCTCGTGGTGGTCGTTGGCCTAGGGATATCCTTTTACGTGTTGCCGTATGGGTTAGGATGGTTTGTGGG
>QHOF01000239.1:0-825 GCA_003219335.1 Verrucomicrobiota bacterium
GTGGTCGCAAATACGGGACGCCAATTGCCCTGTTGATTCTCTGGCCCTGGGAAAAGGCTTTTCTCAGGATCGCAAGCAGCTCGTTAGGGATTAGCAGCATGCCGGATAAAGCCGGCATTCTGGAAGGTGGTGCTTTGGATTGTTTTCGATGTTCGACGTACGAAGCGAAACAGGGGGGATTTTTCATGGGGGGAATTCTTCATGATTATTAAGAATTATTAGAAAAGTGGATCTTTATGACAGTTCTTCATAACTTTGCAAGACTTTTTTCCAGAAGGAGACCGCCTGAGAGATGTCAGGGGCTGAACGTACTGCTGCCGGTGACCGGGAAAATGGGGTTACATTCCTGCGTGCCGGAGGGTCGTATCGCGGCTTTTTTGAGCCCTTGGGGTCGGAGTAAATGTTGGAGTCGCTGTGGCTGTCGGAGTTGGTGACGGTGCGCCGGAGACGCTCACGCACTGGGAGAACTCGGAAGTTTCAGCTAGCGCCGTCGAAATAGGTGTCGCGGCAGGGCTGATACGCACGTTCTCGATAAATACTGTATGGTCGCCGCTGACGACGCCTGCGAACTTCAGAGTATGCATGCCCATGATGGTGGTGAATGGAGCAGTAGAAAGATCGGCGTAGCTAGTGCTCGCAGGAGTAAATGTCCCCAGACTCGTGTTATCAGGAAAAACCTCAATGGTCTGTCCCCCGAGATCGTTGCGCTAGGCCGCGGCAAACGTCACTGTGTATGAAGTGCCCGATTGAAACGTGAACGATTGTGAGATTGCAGATGGCGGACCGCCTTGCACAATTCCTACCTGAACACCTTCTGGTGCCGGC
>QHOF01000239.1:866-4998 GCA_003219335.1 Verrucomicrobiota bacterium
GATTCCCGCGGGCCAGGTGAAAGTCCAGCCGCGTAGGCCGGGACACTTTGGTAACGGCCATCGCCGACGACCGGAGTTTCAAAGCCGAAATTGCCACTGACATCCAGCTGGTCGCCGTCGCGGTTACGACCGTATGGCCTGTCGGCAGCGGAAACATCAGCGGGCCGAAGCTGGCGTTGCAGTCGCCGTCTGTTACGACGTCGGTAGAGCTGAGGAAGGCTTGTCCCTCGCCGAAGCCCGACGGATCGCAAGCCGCGCTGGAGAAAAATTCGAGCCGGAATGCACTGTTCGCGACACTGTCCAATGTTCCCGAAAGCGTGACTGAGCATCCACTAGCGGAAGCCGATGTGATCACGGGGTAATTTTGAAAATTGTTCGGGCCGGTGTCGCCATCGCAGTGATCGTTCGCAGTCACCTCATCGCCGGCGAGGTCGATTCCCAAGGCGGTGTTTGAGAAGATGCTGTTCCCGAGAATCGAAACTACACAGAAGGCATTATCGATGCGCATTTCCGGCAACGCAGGACAAGGAATCAGCCTGGCTTTTCCGCAAAGCACCTGGATCTAAGGCAACTTGATCGGTGTGGCCGCGGACGGTGTGACGCTGTTGGGAGATACTGCCAATGGCATTGTTTTCGACGCTACTGGTGGCGTGATCGGCGGCCCTGAGCCTGGAGCGGCCAATGTCATCGCTTACAATGGTCAGTGGGGTAACATGTTGAGGAACCATCCGCTGAGGACCGCGCACCCTCCAGCGCGCCGGAACAAGTCTCCGCTGAGGACAGCGGACTCTACGGCCCCCCCCAGTGCAACCCTCTGCTGAGGACAGCCCCGAACGCATTCGGGGCAGCGCACGAAAGAAAAGGGAGGTTTTTAGCAAGCCGAAATGGATCGCGGCGGCTGCCGCGCTCGTGCTGCTGATGGGAAGCGCCGTGGTTCTTCAACGATTTTCAAAGCAGCACACTGGCATTCAGCCAGCGCCATTAAGTCCGTTGCCGTTCTACCATTGAAGAACCTGACCGGCGGGACAAACGACGAATATTTTGCCGATGGATTGACCGAAGGCTTGATCGGTTCGTTGTCGAAGCTCGACGGCTTAAAAGTCTCTGGATCGCGTGCTAACAGAAATTCGGCGCCTTCCACAAACCGGTCAGCATCGGCTGCGTCCGGGATCAATGCCTCTAGTTCGCGTTCGAAACGATGTTCCCAGATTACGCGACGGAGATGATCGGCCACGCAGGGAAAAACCTAATTCGCGCCGGCAACCTTGCGGATTTTTCGGCTGTTTCGCGCGGCTCTGCGCAAATGCCGTGCCCGGGACTCAAGGGATTTTCCATACACCCGCTCCGCGGCCGTAGGTTTACGAAAATCGATAAGATTGACGCCGGCAGGAATATTTTCCTTTTTTTCGCGGGCGATAATAGCCAGCGCGCGCCGCTTGCGTGGTTCCGCATCATTGGAGGCAGACGACCGTGCTTTTCATGCAGCACAAACTAGCACTTCGCGCGCCGATTCGTCAAAGTTGATTCCCTGTTTATCGGCAATTCTCCGCGACCCAACGGACATATTCTGGCAAACCGTTGTCGATCTTCGCGAAGATTATTTCCGGGACTTCGTACGGATGAAGCGAGCGCAACTTTTCTTGAAACGCTGCTTGTCGATCTTCGTTCAATTTGAAAAAGACCAGCGTTTCATTTGCCGTTTCGATTTTGCCTCTCCAGCGATAGATCGACTCAACTGGAGGCAAAATGTTCGCGCAGGCGGCGAGCCGTTCGCTTACGAGTTGATTCGAAATTCGCCGCGCCGTTTCGGCATCCGGAAACGTGCTCAAAGCGAGCAGAATTTTTTCAGCCATGCGCTGGCTACTAGACTGTCGCGAGATCCCTCGACTCCGCTTCGCTCCGCTCGGGATGACAGAAGGAGTGCCGGCAAATCCAGCCGCCGCCGAGGACGATATCGCCATCGTAAATCACCACAGCTTGCCCGGGCGTGACCGCGCGCTGCGGCTCGTGCAGGCGAACATGCGCGCGATCATTCTCCAAAGGCGTTATCGTTGCTGGCGTGCCCGGATGATTATAGCGGATTTTCACTGTGGCCATCATCGAAGTTTGACGCCGGCCGGGATCATCGATCGCGGCTACGGGATGCCAGTTCACGCGGTCGATCTCGAATTCCTCCACGGTGAGATCATCGGCGTCACCGACGATGACGCGATTGGTTTTTGGATCGAGATCGACAACGTAACGCCGCTGCGGCGACCCACCGGGCAAGCCTTTGCGCTGGCCGATGGTGAAAAGCTCGATCCCATCGTGCTCGCCGATGAAATTTCCATCGACATCGTAAATCGCGCCGCGATGAAATTCGCTTTCGCCAAGATGCGAGCGCAGGAACGCTTTGTAATCGCTCCCGGGCACAAAACAGATTTCCTGGCTGTCAATTTTGTCGGCAACTTTCAAGCCTAACGAGTGCGCGATCTCCCGGACTTGCGGCTTGGTCATTCTGCCCAACGGCGTGAGCGCACGGTGCAATTGCGGCTGGCGCAAGCTAAACAAAAAATACGATTGATCCTTGCGCGGATCGACGCCCTTGCGCAAAACAGCGCACCTGTAGTCCCGAAATGTCGAGACTACAGGATGCTCGATAACCGCGTAATGTCCGGTGGCGATATAATCGCAGCCAAGCGCTTTCGCCTTACTCCATAAATTGCCGAATTTCAGTTTTTCGTTGCACATCACGCACGGGTTCGGCGTCCGTCCGGCCTGATATTCGCTGGCGAAATAATCGATCACCAAGCGCTCGAACTGGTCGGCTTCATCCACCACGTAATGCGGAATACCGAGCGCGTGCGCCACGTTGCGCGCATCAGCAATTGCCTGCGGCCCGCAGCATTTGTCCTCCGCGCGCGAGATACAATCCTGCGGCCAGACCTTCATGGTGACGCCGATGACGTCGTATCCCAGCTCACGCAGCAAATATCCCGCCACGCTGGAGTCCACTCCACCGCTCATCCCGAGTAAGACGCGCTGTTTTATTTCGTTCATTGAAACGAACAATTTCGATCAAGAGCCGAATCGGTCAACATTGCTAAAAGCTCGAAATCCCAACATCGAAGCTCCACAGAAATTTCAAGCGCGAAGCTTCAAGGAGCGACGGCTTGGGCAGCCGTCGCTCCTTGACCAGCATGCTCGAAGTTTGGCGCTTCCCTGGATGGCCTGCTCGCGAAAACTTTCGGAGTTTGCAATTTAACTTTTCACCGCCCGGCTCACGAACGGGCTCCCGCGCAAAGTAAATCGCCACGGTAAATGCGCCGAGCGAGTGATGCCGATTCGTTTATCGGCTACAACATCGAAAGTCGCCTGGGTGTCCGACATAAAGCAGTGGCGCGGATCGGCGCATAAATCCATTTCGTGATGCCGATCAGTGATATCGAGCGCTTGCGTAAGTTTCCCCGGCCCGGAGCAAAGCTGGCGGACGTCATCAACGCGCCGGCGTTTCTTCATCAACTCGACACCGCGCCGCGGTTCCAGCGCACGGATCAAAACAAAGCCGTTCGCCTCGCCTTTCACGAGCACGTTGAGCATCCAGTGCACGCCGTAGTTGAAATAAACGTAGGCTGCACCGGCTCGGTTGCGTTCGATGAAGCTGCGCGCGCTTGGTCGCGTAAAAGTGTGCGCGGCTTCGTCAGCAATTGCCGCGTACGCTTCTACTTCGACGATAATCCCGGAGCAATCCCCCCAGATTAACTCCTTGCCGATGAGTTCGTGCGCACAGGTGAGGGGATCGCGCTGAAAAAAAAGACGCCGAACAAGTTGTTTCTTCGTTAATGAGGCCGCAGTCTTCACATACGCCTCAAAAGCCCGCCGCTTTGTAGAAGACTGGCAATGTCACTTCGCATGCGACCGGTTTACCATCCCGGAACGCGGGGATAAACTTGGCGTTCTTAAAATCTGACAGAGCTGCGTCGCCAAACCCGAGAAAAGGCGGTTCCTCCGACACCACGTTGATTTCCTGCAAATTTCCGGTGACATCAATCTTCAGCTTGAGCTCGACCATGCCATCCACCGGGACCCGCGCCGTGTCCGCCGGCGGATAATGAAATCCCGTGAACCCCGAGTCATTCCCGAAAAACGGTTG
>QHOF01000239.1:5164-5764 GCA_003219335.1 Verrucomicrobiota bacterium
TCCTGTTTGAGAAAATCCGAATCCGGCGTGGCGCGGTAGGTGGTGCTCCACTCCACACCGCCATCCTTGCTCACCGCGCACATGAACATGACCAGCGCATCTTTCTGGCCTTTCCTGACCAGGTCGCGCTCGTCGATACGATTGATCAGCGCAGTCGGCCCCTGCCCGATTAACACCGGGCGAAACATCGGCAGCCCAGCCGCCGGGGCCGAGGGCGTGGCGCTGCCCTGCGACCACGCAAGATCGACAATCGAGAAAGATACGATTAAAAAAAATGCGAATGCGCGCATGGGCAAATACGCAAGCGAAGCGCGTCGTTTTTTCAAGCGCAAAACGTTTCGCCATTCCGAGCGAAGTCGCCTGCCAAGCCGTAGCTTTATCCGAAGGCTGGAGGAATCCCGTGATGAAACCCCTCAGTAACGTCGCGGGATCCTTCGACTTCGCTCAGGATGACTGGCTAATCAGGCGGCAGCGGGCCAAGCGCGCCCTTCCGCAATTTTGTGCACGATTTTGTGACGCCGGAAATAATCGATAAGCGCGTCGCGCGTCTGCACGGGATGCATGACACAGCTCGCTGTTGGCGTTTCAAGCAAGGCGCGC
>QHOF01000239.1:5771-6346 GCA_003219335.1 Verrucomicrobiota bacterium
GGCCGGCGCTGCGCGCGTCGAAGCTGTTAAAGGCAATGACGTATTTCTTCCCTCGCTCGAGCGGGCTGCTATCCGCCAATGTCATCGAGGCGATTTTGCGAGTGGAGCCGCGCCCGTCCAGTTTCACTTCGAAGCCGAGCAAGCTGCGCCGTTCGCGGCCGGCATACACTTCTTCCATCACAGATTTGATTTCATCCGGCGAGAGCTGCGCGGTCACAATGTAGTTTTCGTAGGGAATCACGTTCCAAATGTCGTTCACCGTTTTCGGGCCGGCGACGAGTTGGGCGTTATCGTCGAACACGCCGTGCATTGCGGCATCGACCGAGACGTTGCGTTCTAGCAACGCTTCCATGATTGCCGCGCCGATTAGTTTTTCGACGTCGCTCGGTTGGCCAAGCCGACTTCGAGCGCGCAGAGTTTCCGCCAACTCGCCGATCGGCTGTGAAAGCGCAGCCTCCGATTCCGCAAGCTGTGATTTTACTCGGGAAATCACCACGTGATCGAGATGGAAACGGTTGTCCATCAGTTCGCAGATCGCTTCCTGACCGAGTAACTTTTTCGAGTGGCGATCAAAT
>QHOF01000239.1:6482-11742 GCA_003219335.1 Verrucomicrobiota bacterium
GTGCGCGGTTTCAATCCCATGTGGCCGGTCAGCACAATGGCATCCGCGCCTTCGCTCTTTGCGTTTGCGATCGCGCGGCGCACAGGCTCAACAGGCTGCTGAAAATCGATGCCTGTCGTAAACTCTCGCGGCAGCCAGAACGACATTCCCGGCGTAGTGATCCCGACGATTGCAAGTTTTATCCCGGCGATTTCCCTCACAACGAACGGCTGAATCTTTGCAAACGGATGTCCCACGTCGGGAAATTCGCCAGGCACTTTTCCTTCCAAAATCATGTTCGCGGCGAGGACTGGCATGTCCGATTTTCGCAATGCGCCTTGGAAGCACTTCATTCCCCAATCGAATTCATGATTGCCAATGACCCAGGCGTCGTACCCGAGATGATTAAACAGATCGATCATCAGTTCGCCTTTGTTTTGCAGACTGACCTCGGTGCCTTGATACACGTCGCCCACGTCGATCAAAATCGAGTTTGGATTCTGCCGTCGCCAGTGCCGAATCTGCGTCACGCAACGCGCCAGCCCGCCGCGATCAGGATTTCCGTCGTAATCAGAGGTCGGCAAAATGTGGCCGTGGATGTCCGTTGTATGCAGGATCGAGATGCAAACCGTGTCGGAGTCACACAGCGCCGCCGCCGCGTTCGCAAGAGTGGGCGCCACGCCGACCAATCCAGCCCGGGCAACCAGTTTCAAGAAATCCCGGCGACTCCAAACTTTGGTCTGAAGGAACATTGCGACGACGTCTTCACCGGATGATAACCGGGGACCCATCAATTCTTCAAAGGAAAAACGGCTTCAAGCAACGACGGCTTGGACAGCCGTCGTTCCTTGAACGGGCGCTCCCTGATCGTGTTTTGCTTGATCGGCCCGCTACCTCGGGATTATAACTCTGTTGGTTCCGCTCCTGATATGCTCAACGGAAATTCCATCGCCGATTTCAAAGCGAACCTGCGCGGCCGACTGATACAGCCGGGGGACAAGGATTACGACGAAGCCCGCAAGGTTTACAATGGCATGATCCATAAAAAGCCGCGTCTGATTGCCCGCGCCGCGGACGTGGCCGACGTAATTCGCTCGGTGAATTTCGCGAGAGAGAATGATGTGCTCCTGGCGATCCGAAGCGGCGGCCATAACGCGGGCGGCCTGGGAATTTGTGATGATGGTCTGGTCATCGATCTAAGCCCGATAAAATATACGCGCGTTGATCCAGAAGCATGCACAGTCGCTGTCGGCGGCGGTTGCACGTGGGGCGATGTCGATCATGCCACGCACGTGTTCGGGATGGCGACGCCAAGTGGAATTATTTCTACGACCGGCGTTGGCGGATTGACCCTAGGCGGAGGAATCGGACATCTCACCCGAAAATGCGGATTAAGCATTGATAATCTGCTCTCGGCCGACGTGGTGTTGGCAAACGGCAAATTTGTAAAAGCCAGCGCTGATGAGAACTCCGATTTGTTCTGGGCCCTTCGCGGCGGCGGCGGAAATTTCGGCGTCGTAACTTCGTTTACGTTCAAACTGCATCCGATCGACATGCTCTATGGTGGCCCGATGCTCTATGAATTGAGCGAAGCAGCCGATGTCATGAAATGGTATCGCGAGCTCATTCCAGGGGCGCCGGATGATTTGAATGGCTTCTTTGCATTTCTCACCGTGCCACCGGCACCGCCTTTCCCAGAACATTTGCACATGAAGAAAATGTGCGGCGTGGTCTGGGCATATGCCGGGGCACAGGAGAAAGCCGAAGAAACGTTCAAGCCGATCCGCGCTTTCAAAAAACCTGCGTTGGATTTTGTAGGTCCGCTGCCGCAGCCCGCGTTACAGGGCATGTTTGACGCGCTTTATCCTCCGGGGTTGCAATGGTATTGGCGCGCCGATTTCGTGAATGCGTTAAGCGATGACGCGATTGCGCAGCACATTCGCTTCGCTGAAGCGCTTCCAACGATGCATTCCACCATGCATTTGTATCCCATCGACGGTGCGGCATCGCGCGTCGGTAAGAATGATACCGCCTGGAATTACCGCGATTCGAAATGGGCGCAGGTGATGGTCGGCGTCGATCCTGATCCAGCAAATAACGAAAAGACGATTTCGTGGACCAAGAGTTACTACGATGCGCTGCACCCGTATTCAGCTGGCGGAGCGTACGTAAATTTCTTGATGGGCGACGAAGGTGAAGAACGCGTGAAAAAAACTTACGGCGACAATTATCAGCGGCTCGTCGCCATCAAAAGCAAATATGACCCCGATAATTTCTTTCGCGTGAACCAAAACATTAAGCCGAGCTAGAAATACACGAGAGGCCGATAATCTTGATGTCAGCGTGCCAGGTATTGGTGCCTGGCAAAATGGATAATTCAGTTTGCTCGTCTCATTAACACACGGCTTTAGCCGGGTGTGACCAACGCAAACACGCGCACGAGCTGTTTTCAACGGCTTCCTTCTCGTAAAACCGTTGAAACGGTTTGTTCTTTTTTGATCGGTTGCGCCGGGCTGAAGCCCGGTGTTAATAAAAACAACTTGGAGATCCTTTTGGCTAATACATCATTTGGGGGATAGCTGATGAACGCTGACGAATTGAGAGCATTGCAGGCTCCGGTGAAAGCGCAGTATCGCGAGCGTCCTGAAACCGCGCTGGTTACTCTCCGCGCCGAGGGGCGAGTCGGCGAGAATATCGCCTGCAAAATCGAAACCGGAAAAGCGCGCGTCGAAGCAGGACTTCACCCGGCAACAGGAGGTGATGGGGCCAGCGCGTGCTCGGCGGACATGTTGCTGGAAGCGCTCGTAGGATGCGCGGGCGTCACGCTGCGTGCAGTCGCTACCGCTCTGGGCATTCCATTGCGCAACGCAACGATTCGAGCGGAGGGCGATCTCGATTTTCGCGGCACGCTTGGTGTGTCCAAGGACGTGCCGGTCGGCTTCATGCAAATTCGCTTGAATTTTGATCTGGATATCGATGCTACCGAGGAGCAGCTCGCTACGTTGCTTCGCCTGACGGAACGATACTGCGTCGTTTACCAGACACTGAGTCACCCTGCCGCGATCAGTGTTTTGCATCGCGTAATATCGCGATAAATTCAGTCATATGCCATTATACATGGACATCCATGAGCTTGGGGAAGTTAGCGCGGAGGACGTCGCAAAAGCACACGTGGCTGATCTCGAAGCGCAGGAAAAATACGGCGTTAACTACCTGAAATATTGGGTAAACGAGAAGTGCGGGAGAGTCTTCTGTCTCGTCGAAGCGCCAAATGCCGAAGCGGCAAACGCCTGCCACCGTGAAGCGCACGGTCTCGTCGCTCGAAAGATTATCGAGATTCAGCCCGAACTCGCAGACGGATTTCTCGGCGATGTCCAAACCAATGCGGCGGGAGCGGCCATCTTGCCTGGTGGCGGAGCTGATGCACAAGATCCGGGAATTCGAACCGTCTTGTTCACGGACATCGTGAATTCAACGACATTCACTCAATCGTTGGGCGACCAGGCGGCGCTTGAGCTGTTCGGTGTGCACGACACGATCGTGCGAGATGCTTTGTCCGCTTTAGGCGGGCGCGAGGTCAAGCACACCGGGGACGGGATCATGGCCTCGTTCGTTGGGCAAGCACGCGCAAGCTAATCCCGAGCGCCCGCTCAAGGTCAGAGTCGGCGCCGCAGCAGGTGAGCCTGTCGAGCAACATAACGATCTCTTTGGATCGACGGTTCAACTGGCTTGCCGACTATGCGAGCGTGCTGCTCCCGAGCAAATCCTGGTTTCTAACGCAATTGCCGAACTCTGTATTGGCAAGGGGCTCCGCTTCGAAGACCTCGGCGAAGTTGTCCTCAAAGGTTTCGGTTACCCAGTCCGCGCCCATGCTGCCGCATGGAAGCAAGCGAATTAGATAGATTTTATCTGCAATTAATTGCAGATTTTTCAGACCGAATTCTTGTTAGGTGTCATCGCGAACCCCCATGGCCAAACAATTCGATATAGCACTAATATGCACTGGCCTGCTGACACTGCTGGCCACAGCAGCCACCACTTGGCTTGGCCACCGATTATCGCCACAAGGAGATGTGCAGTTACCAAAGGAGCTACTGACCAGTATAGGCAGCGGAGTAGCGACTGTTTTTCTCGGTCTGTGTGCATTAACATTTCAGCTTTGGAGACGTGACCTAAAAGCGGAAGCGGGTCAGGCACGCCAAAGAAATGGGGTTTGGGATTTGTCATTGCACGCCTAGTGGCGAGATATTTCTTACCGATCCGAAGCGCGTTACCGCCATAGAAAAGGTCGAAGTTTGTCCGGCATGTCATAGGGAGCGTATGGTCAAGATATGACACCTAACACTGCGCTGGAGCCAACAGGCGCCCCGTTTGGGCTTCGGCGGACGGTTCGAGTAGTTCGACGTTGCGGTTTCATTGGTGAGTCTCGGTCGGGTGCCTGTGGCTCAGCTTGGGGTCGTTAGGCGCTTTCGCGTATGAACCAAAAGACCACCTGTCCGCATTGTAAGACCCGTTTTGAGGTTCCAGGCGAGCTCTTCAACACAGTTGTCTCCTGTCCGAGCTGCGCCGCGAAGTTCAATCCGATGAAAGAATGTACTGAGGCACCATGGGAGATGACTAAGACACCGGAATTTCAAGCTTCGCTGGATGCCGATATTGCCAAAGGGAACGAAGGCGTGACTCACGACAACTTCGTCACTGGAGTCCAAAAGGGCACACTCGGCTTCAAATGCATGCGCGGCGAACCTAGTTCTCTCGTTACTGGTGCTCGCAAGACGATTTTCAATCTGTTGGTGCTGCTCTACATGGTAGTTCCGTTTTTTTTGGTCCCAGGCTGGGCTTTTTACCAGCACGATTGGTGGCTTCTCATCGGCATTCCGGTGTCTTACGTCGCCACGTATTCCGCCGCGCGAGGTTCCAAGATCATCTTTTTGTTCATGCTTGTCTGCATCGGCGTCTGGATTCGCAGCGGCTTTAGCATCCACCAGTATGTCACGTTCTTTTTCTTCTGCGCATTGTGGGGATACATCTTGTTTCAGATGGCGGAGTCAGCACAGAACGAGTACGCGCTGCAGTCGCTCGTCGAAAATCCCGATTTATTTACCCGCGCGCTGAGTGAGAGAAAGATTATGATTGTTCGAAGACAAGGAGAGGCGACGTTCAGCGCCTAACCAATCGCTGGAGCCAACCGCTGGCCGTTGTACTAAGAAGGTTGAGAGTTAAGAGATGATTGTTGAGAGTTTAAGAAAGCTTGGTTCCGCCAGCGGTGGCTGAGCTCCAT
>QHOF01000240.1 GCA_003219335.1 Verrucomicrobiota bacterium
TCGACGCCGAATCAAAAGTGCAAGGCGCGTTGAGAGGGTTCGAGGAAGAGCAAAAACCGCAAGAAGGCGTTAGCCCTGGCACCAAACCATGATTGAAGCTGAGCCAATTTCGCGGAACGAAGTCGCCACTGCTGGCAAGAGTGAGACGCTAATCGATCGTATCATTGAGCGGAGTGCGCGAAACAAGTTCCTCGTTTTCGTTTTCACAATCTTTGGTGTCGCGGCCGGATTTTATGGTCTGATCCACACGCCGCTGGATGCGATTCCGGATCTGAGCGACGTGCAGGTGATCGTTTATACCGAATGGGAAGGGCGCTCGCCCGATCTGGTCGAGGACCAAATCACTTATCCAATCTCGAGCGTCTTCATCGCCGCGCCAAAAGTGAAATTCGTCCGCGGCGAGTCGATGTTCGGTAAGTCATTCATCTACGTCATTTTTCAGGACGGCACCGACATTTACTGGGCGCGTTCGCGCGTGATCGAATATTTGAATTCGGTCCGTGGCTCACTGCCGGAGGGCGTAAACCCGACAATCGGACCCGACGCCACCGGCGTGGGCTGGGTTTACGAATACGCACTCGTCGATGACACAGGAAAACATGATCTCGCTGAGTTGCGTTCCATTCAGGATTGGAATCTGCGTTACGTGCTTTCCTCAGTAAAAGGCGTCGCCGAAGTCGCGCCGATTGGCGGATTCGTAAAACAATATCAGGTCGATCTCGATCCAAACGCGCTGGTCGCTTACAACGTTCCGCTCAGCGACGTAGTCAACGCCATCAAGATGAGCAACGCCGACGTCGGCGGCAAAATTTTCGAAGTTGCCACGACCGAGTACTACATTCGCGGCCGCGGCTATATCAAAAAAATCGAGGATATCGAGAACATCGTTCTCAGAGTACAAAACGGCACGCCGGTGTACTTGAAGAATGTCGGAAACGTTCACCTCGGCGGCGATATCCGGCGCGGCGTGGCGGAGCTCGACGGACGCGGCGAAGTCGTTGGCGGCATTATCGTAATGCGCTACGGCGAGAACGCGCTCAACGTCATTGATGCCGTAAAAAAGAAAATTGAAGCGATCAAGCCGTCGTTGCCGGCCGGTGTGCGCATTGTGCCAGTCTACGATCGCAGTGATCTGATTCGCCGCGCCATCGCGACGTTGCGCGAGAAGTTGATCGAAGAAAGCATTGTCGTCGCGCTGGTCTGTCTGGTCTTTCTCTGGCACATCCGCTCGGCGCTGGTGGCGATCATCACGCTGCCGATCGCGATCATTCTTTCGTTCATCCCGATGTGGTGGATGCACGTGACCTCCAACATCATGTCGTTAGGCGGTATCGCCATCGCTATTGGTGCCATGGTCGATTCGGCGATCGTGATGATCGAGAACGCGCATAAGCAGCTCGAACACTTCCGGGAAGCACACAGGCGCGAGCCGAACAACATCGAGCGTGTCCAAGTGATCATCGCCGGCGCGAAAGGCGTTGGACGCGCGCTGTTTTTCGCGCTGCTGGTCATCACGGTAAGCTTCGTTCCGGTTTTCTCTTTGACAGCGCAGGAGGGCAGGCTCTTCCGTCCCCTCGCCTTCACCAAAACGTTCGCGATGTTCTTTGCGGCGTTTCTCGGCGTAACGCTCGTGCCGGTTCTGATGACGCTTCTTGTTCGCGGAAAAATCACACCGGAAGAGAAGAACCCGGTTAACCGGTTCTTGATCAGGACGTATCAACCGTTCGCAGATTTTGTGTTGCGCTATCGCTGGTTTACGCTGGGCGCCGCGCTGATTGTTTTGCTGGTCACGATCTTTCCATTCAAGAGACTTGGCAGCGAATTCATGCCGCCGCTGAACGAAGGCACGCTGCTTTACATGCCGACAGCCGTTCCGGGAATGTCGATTACCGAAGCGACCAAGATTCTCCAAATACAAGATCGACAATTAAAAAAAATTCCCGAGGCGGTGACGGTGTTCGGCAAAGCTGGGCAGGCCGACACGCCGACTGACCCGGCGCCGTTATCGATGTTTGAGACCGTTGTGACACTGAAGCCGCCTAACGAATGGCGGCGCGGAATGACGTGGGAAAAGTTGCTCGCCGAAGTTAACGCGAATATCAAGACGCCGGGCATGGCGAACATTTTCTGGATGCCCATCCAGACGCGCACCGAGATGCTGACCACTGGATTCCGCAGCATCCTCGGCGTGAAAGTTTTTGGCCCTGATCTTGGCGAGATTCAAAAACTTGCCGTTCAGATCGAGAAAGAGCTGGCTGAGTTCCCAAATACGCGGAGCGTTTTTGCCGAGCGCACAGTCGGCGGATATTTTCTCGATTTCACCGTCAACCGTGAAGCAGCGGCACGCTACGGACTCAAGGTTGGCGATGTAAACGACATCGTCGAGTCAGCCATCGGCGGCAAGAATATCACCACCACCGTGGAAGGCCGCGAGCGGTATCCGGTCAACACGCGTTACGCGCGTGATTTTCGTGAAGACCTCGACGCGCTCAAGCGCGTACTCGTGCCTACGCCCACTGGCGCCCAGGTCCCCATCTCGATGTTGGCTGATATCAACTACAAGACCGGTCCACCCTCGGTGCGCAGCGAGAATGGCAAACTGGTCGGGTTCGTTTTCGTGGACATCACGACCAGCGACATCGACGGCTACGTGCGCAAGGCTTCGCAGCATCTTAGTCAGCGCATTCAATATCCACCGGGCTACTACGTCGAATGGGCCGGCCAGTTTCAATATCTGCAAGCAGCCAAGGAGCGGCTTAAAGTCATCGTGCCGTTCACACTGCTGATAATTTTTGTGCTCTTGTACATCAGCACCCGCTCGGTAGTCAGGACATTGATCGTTTTACTGACGGTGCCCTTCTCGCTCGTCGGCGCGTTTTGGTTGCTCTACTTGCTCGGCTACAACATGAGCGTCGCCGTGTGGGTGGGACTCATCGCGCTCGCAGGCGTGAGCGCGGAGACTGGCGTTGTCATGCTGCTGTATCTCGACCACGCCTGGGACAAGTACAAAGCCGATGGGCGAATGAACAACATGCGTGATTTGCACGACGCTGTAATGGAAGGCGCGGTACAACGTATCCGGCCAAAAATCATGACGGTTTGTGCGATTCTATTCGGGCTCTTGCCGATCATGTGGTCCCCCACCCTGCAAGCCGGCGCCGATGTGATGAAACGCATCGCCACGCCGATGATCGGCGGCATCATTACTTCGGCAATTCTCGAACTGCTGCTCTTTCCGGTCATTTACGTGGCCTGGCGTAAACGCGAACTGCCCGATCAAACCGAAGAAGAAACGCCTTTGATTCCACAGGCGCTGATTCCTTCCAAACTTAAGATGAGATAGAGATTTGGATTTTATTGTTAAAAGGAGGTGACGATATGAAGAAGTCGATATTAGCGATTGGTCTCGCTCTTGCGGTACTCGCAGCTAGCGCATTTGGCGCTGGACAGAAGATGACTTGCCGCGAAACAGGCAAGACGATGGATAAGTGCTGCTGTGAGATGAAAGACGGCAAATTCTACTGCAAGCTGACCAAGAAAACTTACGACCAGTGCTGTTGCGACATGAAGTGAGAATTTCTCTCGCTTTTGCTTGATACAAAAATTCGGGAATTCTGCGGATGAGCGAGGCGATCGTATTTGAAAGGAGCTCCGAATTGCGAGCTGCGCTCCGACTGGAAATAATCACGATAGTTTGGATGGTGATTGAAGCTGCGGTCGCGGTCGCCGCGGGCATCGTTGCGCGCAGTTTGCTGCTGGTCGCATTCGGGATTGACAGCGTGATTGAGCTGGCTTCTGCGGTCGTCCTCTTCAGGCGTTTCCGAATCGAGTCGCATGGAGAATTTGCCAGCGCGCTGGACGACGCGAGAGCAATCGAGCGCAAGACCGCAAGGATCGCCGGTTATCTCCTCTTCTTGCTTTCTGCTTACGTGCT
>QHOF01000241.1:0-447 GCA_003219335.1 Verrucomicrobiota bacterium
TCTCTTTGACATCATTAGCGGTCCGACACTTCACGGAGGCAGTGCACGTGCTTTTCGCGCCATCCGAGGACTTGACCTGCGGTATTTGGAAAAAGCGATCTTCCAACCGACCTACACGCGGAACGGGCAAATCCGGAAAGTCGGTGAGTGGGCGGCTAAAAATCCAGCACGTAGGACGACGCGAAACATTTTCGCCGTGCCACAAGTGGCCAAATGGGAGCACATCGGAAATTAGATCGACGCCGCGTTTATCTTTACGCGGGCGGAGTTCGTAAGCCTGTGCAGGCATCAGCGATCATTTCAACTGCACTTGTCTTGTCCTCCTAGTGAGCGCGAGGAGTTTTGAATGTTCGGTTCACCTGCCAGACACGTCCCCTTCGTACGAGATGTGCCAACGGCAGGACGTGCGGAGAAGGGCCGAGTCCCCCGGTTTTCGCCCGAGAGCCT
>QHOF01000241.1:453-4563 GCA_003219335.1 Verrucomicrobiota bacterium
CTCGCGGGATTGACACTGGATCCAATAGGATTTCACAACCTTCCTCCACGCGTGACGGCTGAGAACCCCCCGATGTCGCGTTAGACATAATTGGGACAGGATCGCAGAGACGCTCAGAAAAGCGGATTCCCACCTGGATCGCGGTTTTTGATTCGGGCAAGCGAAATGCCACCTTCATGTGTAGTTGAATTTCGTTGCCTTTGGGGTCGATCGCGACTCCAGGTTTGATGACAACAGTCCAGCCGGCTTTTTCCCTCGTCGTGGCAACCTTCAGGCCGTGTAGCACACCAAAGCCGTGGCAATGCAAATTATGTAGCCGCTGCTTGCCCTTGTGGTACTCCTGTTCGGCTGTGAAATCATCAGCCGATAAAATTTGACCAGTAAGGTAATTGAGCCGCTTGACTGGAGGCTCACAAAAGGCAGCCTGACGCATCGACGAATCATTACTGCTATTGGCAGTTGGTTTCATCGCAATTTGCCTGCAGCAAGACATTCGCAAGGTGACTCAAATGTGACGGGCGGCGCTGGCGTTATGCAGAGAAATGCAGCTGCGGCAATCGTGAACGTTTTGCGCTTCATTTGCAGCCCGTTCATATCACTTTGTCATTGCCGTGTGGAGAACAAAAGAGACAGAATCCGCTAACGAATCCGATTGACACTATTCAACCCGCAACCCAAGACCCGAAACACACTATGGCAACAACAGGCAATCGAAAAGACCCTTATCGCGGATTTAATTTCCGCGTGGAAATCAATAACATCACCGTTGGCGCGTTCAGCGACGTCAGCGGTCTTTCCAGCGACGGCGACATCGTCGAGTTCTGCGACGCCGCCCGTCATTTACACATCCGCAAGCTCACGGGCCTGCGGAAATTTTCCAACATCACGCTAAAACGCGGCTACACGGAGAACCGCGAGCTTTGGAACTGGCGAAATAACACCGTTAACAGCATCCTCGACCGCCGTAACGGCACAATCGTGCTCATGGATGAGGAGCGCAACGACGTGCTCCATTGGGAATTCGAGGGAGGTTGGCCTCACAAAATCGATGGCCCGACGTTCAATACCAAAGGCAACGATGTGGCGATAGAAAATGTGGAGCTCGTTGTCGAGAGCTTGATTCTGAAAGAAGCTTCGGTGTGATGTACTCGGGAAATAATCGCCGACAATCTTAGCAAATCCGGTTGGAGTTGGGGCTGCGTCTCAGCCGTTGATTCTCAGGGACGAACAATCTGGATTGCTGACGCGCATCGCGACGACGGGAAGCGGTTCGTTGTGCGTGCGGATGAAAAGCTGACGGCTCACCATCGTTCGGAAGGGTCTGAATCCGGGGTAGGGTAAAGCCAGACAAGGATTTTTCGTAAAAATTTCCGAACGGCCCGGCCGCCTGTGCTGTCCAACTCAAGAGGTTAAGGCTTTGGAAACTATGCTCCCGAAATCACTCATCCTTAGCTTGGTCGGCGTACTCCTTGTGACGTTCAGCGTGTTTGCTGGCACGTCGGTCCTTGAAGGCGTTGTTAAAGACGCCACCGGCCGCCCAATTAAAGGTGCCGATGTTCGGATTGAAGCGAAAAATTTCTCCAAAATTCTTAAGACTGATGCCAGCGGCCATTACGTTACCCATGGCCTGCCAGTTGGCACCTATAAAGTCATGCTCGTTATCAATGGGCAAGTCAAAGCATCGATCCTCGACGCCAAGACGCAGTTGGATAAACCCACACAGCTCAACTTCGATCTAAGCGGAAAGAGTGTCGAGAAAGTCCGTAGACCCGCCGTGTACGGCAAGGACTTCATGGACGTCAGGGTGAGTACCCGCCCCTGACCCGGAGAAACAGTGCGAGACTAATTTAGGCGGCAGCGCCAGTTTCCGTTCAGTTGCGTCCGGACGGCAAAGAAAGCTTCGTTGTCCCTCAGTGCAGATGGCAGCGACTGTCTGCAACGTATATTTGGATCTACCACTCCTTGAAATCGCCCGCGTGCTCGTGTGTCTCGATCACATTGCCCGCATTATCGAAAACGCGAATCACCGCATTATGTGAGCAGCTGACCCTACTCCCTCACGCTGTGCTCTTTTCTGTGACCCGCTTTCGTTGGGTTTCGGTAGACTTGCCATGAATCCTGAGTACAAAGGAACGATGAATATCCAATCTAGGTTCATTTTAGCGATCACATCGTTTGCGTTTGCGCTTGAGAGCGGGCTGTCAAACGAGGTCAGCGCGGACGAGCTTAAAGAAGCCAAGGTGACTCAAGTTATCCAGGACGTTCGAGTGCTTCCATCGAACGCATCACCGCGTCCGGCTGCAGTTAACGATGATGTGCGCCAGGGCACGGCAGTGCAGACCGGTGTGCAGTCTCGGAGTGAGCTGACTTTCAAGGATCAAACGATCACACGCCTTGGCGAGAAGACTATTTTTAGTGTGGGCAAAGGGTCGCGAACCATTGATCTTGGCAGCGGCCAATTTTTGCTATATGTGCCAAAAAAAACCGGTGGCGCAAAAGTTAAGGCCGGGTCGGTCACGGCAGCGATCACCGGCTAAATAAATTCCTGTGAGCCCGCCTTATCCGTGATTCCACATACGTCGTCGCATTTAGGTGCGCGGAAGTAGTGGGAAATAATCGCTGACAATCTCGGCAAAACCGGTTGGACGTGGGGCTGGGTGTCAACCGTTGATTTTGAAGGGCGAGCCATCGGAATACCGGATAGATAGAAGGCAGAGGACAAAGATCGGAGATCAGACGCGATGCGATGATTCGTGAGAGGTGAGTTGATCCGTCTTTAGTTTTTCTTGCTTACCATGCGAGACATTGCCCTGCCATGGATGATGAACCTTCCGTCACTTGAGCATACGATTAAGAAACGCGATGGCTTGAGTCTTTACGTCGTCCCAATAATGAAAAGAGTGGCGGGTGCATCCGTTAGGGCCGGGCGCCTCAGTGATCAAAAGTGTTTGGTTAGGCGCTCCAACTGCTTTCAATCTCGTTGTCAGAATTTGAAACTGCTGTGGCGGCATAGGATCCAGGTTTGTCGCGATGACAAAAACCGGCGCGGAAGCACTTGTGAACCTACGATATGGAGAAGCCAAATCGAGCGCGCCGCCATCAGAAGCATCGGTCGAATTAACGTAATTCGTTACGGCGGCTGCGAAAGTTGTGCATCGAACGTCCGCAAGCGAGGCAGGATCATGGAAATCATAGGCCCCACTGAGCAGCACGGCAGCGTCAAGCATGTCTCCACCTAGAGTGGCGGCGGCAGCGGTATATGCAGCGTGCGATGCACCAGCGCTTCCGCCTACTGCCCCGACTTTTCCAGTAACTTTGCCGGCACTGGCGGCGGTAGAACCAGCCCTTGCGGCGCGAATTGCGGTTGCCACGTCGTTGGTCTGTTCAGGATAATGCCCATCGTCGCCAACAACCTCTTGCGGCATGTCGGTGTGCGGAGGGGCAAGACGGTATTCAATAGCGAAAGCGTTAAATCCGGCCGCGTTCAGATCTTGAGCTACCGAAGCCGGTCCAGGGTCCCCGGCCTTAAATTCTCCACCGTGAATAACCAACACTGCTGGATGCCTGCCGGTAGGTATGATAAAGGCATCCCAGAACAGGGGAGTATTGCCGAACCTGCTGGTGCCAACCGCGTATTGTTCCCTGACTGGTGAACTCTGCAAACCATTGTTAGCAACGGTCGCACTCAGGCTCAACGCTGCGACGCCGATTAAGAGAAACATGAGTTTTGTTTTCATAGACAATTAAAATTTCTATTAATTGAGACACGCGAAGGTGCCGTCCGTTAGTTATGAAAACGGCTGTTAAGGTAACGCGATTGTTACTCTGGCTAGGGGGCTATGTCGCGGATTGCGCCAAGATGGCTGTCGTCGTTCGCGGGCTCGAGGGTACGGTGAGTGCCCAAAGAAACTGAGGAACGAGTTGTGCGGGCGGCACGCATTCCGCCCAATCTTGAAAGTAACAACCATGCTACTCTTAAGACCTTGCGCGTCGTGCAGTTCTCAGTGAACGGGAAGCATTATAAATACTAAAACTGCGGCAATTGGTTTGAGCTTAGTCTGTGTTGTGAGCGTTGCCGTACAAGCGAGCACCCTCACAGTAACTAACACG
>QHOF01000242.1 GCA_003219335.1 Verrucomicrobiota bacterium
ATGAGCTGACAGATTCCCTTAATTTCGGTCGAACCCATGGCAGTGCCTGTAGGTAAACATAGAACTTTGTTCGCCAATCGTTCGGTCTCCGGCAACCACAACGAGGCTTGGGGATAACGGGTGCGGTAGGGCTCCATCCGATGACAGCCGGGATAAAAATAACGCCGCGATAGAATGTTTTCGGCCCACAAGATATCGTCCAATTGGTCCCGAGTAATTCCCATTGCATGTTCATCAATCTCTAAAACGACATATTGGTAGTTGCATTTTTCGTCCTCGTCGAACGTTAATAGAGATATCCCTGGCACATCTGCCAGCTGTTGCCGGTATTCAATGTAGTTTCGATAGTTTGCGGCCACGAACTTTTCCAGACTCTCCAATGAGGTCAAACCCATGGCGGCCGAGACTTCGCTCATTTTACCGTTTGTGCCGAGACAGTTGACGATATCGTAACCGGCGAATCCAAAGTTTCTCAGTAACCGGATCTTCCTTGCCAGCTCGTCATCGTTGGTGACGACTGCACCTCCTTCGAAGGTGTTAAGAAATTTTGTCGCGTGAAAACTGAACAGCTCCGCGTTTCCAAAACTACCAATCATCTGTCCGTTGTGCGAGCACGCAAAAGCGTGAGCTGCGTCGAGCAAAAGCTTTAACTTGTGGCGACGCGCGATGTCAGCCAGTGCTTCGACATCACACGGCCGTCCCCACAAATGGACACCGATAATTCCCGTTGTGCGTTTGGTTATCAAATCCTTTACGCGCGCTGGATCAAGGTTGTGCGTTGCAGGATTTATATCGCAAAAGACGGGAGTGATTTGCTGCCATTGGAGGGCATGCGCGGTAGCTATAAAAGTAAAAGAAGGAACGATCACCTCGCCGGCAAGCCCGGTTGCCTTGATCGCAATTTCGAGACCTACCGTGGCATTGCAGACGGCGATGCAATGCTTCACACCGAGGCGTTCGGATATACGCTTCTCAAATTCCTGTAGGAACGGTCCGTCGTTGGTCAGCCATCTCCGATCCAGCAGATCCCCGATCCGTTCCAGCAGGTGTTCGCGGTTTCCGATGTTGGGGCGGCCCACATGGAGTCGCTGCTTAAAGGCCGGCGGAGCACCCCAGATTGCAAGATCGTCCACCTTCGACTTCACAATGCATCCACGCGCCAGCATAGATCCCATGCGCATGAAAAAGCCACCATCAAACAGCGCTACCGGTAAACATACGTGGTATATTCATACAGACGATAATCATGGCGGATGACAAAATTTCGGCTCAACTTCTGGCTTAAAAAGGAGGCGAGCATATCGAATGGGAGGTGAAATAGATCATCTCGTTCCCAATCCACCTTCTTGGACATCACATTAAAAGCGATTCCGACTCGCGCGTTCTGAAATACTCTGCTTACGACTTTTTGAAAGAATTCCAGCATCTCATTGAAAGAAAGGTCACATTTTGCGGTGAAGACTCCGTTGATGACGATGTAATCGAAAAGCGGAAGTTCGATCGAGTCTTCCAGGATGTCTCCATGATAATAGTTGAGATTTGGAAACTTCTTTTTCGACAATCGGATGAACTCATCCGAAAGGTCTAGGCCGCTGTAGTCAACGTCCTTAATTTGCTTTTTTAGCATGTACTCATATAGATGGGATGCCCCACAACCGAAATCCAGGAGGGAGACCTTGTCCTGAGCGCGGTCGGTGTTTCGTTTGATAACTTCCAGCATCACCTGGTATCGGGTATCGGCGTCTTCCTTGCTCTTGGTCCACCCCACGCCGAGGTAATTGTCACCGTGTCGTTTCAGACAGGCTTCGGGGAAGGCGACAATGCTGAGGTATTTTCTACGTTTCATTTAGGTCGCCGCTATTCTAAGGTGAGAATCTGTTCATCGAATTCTCCTCCCTGTAGCTTGGGACGGAATTGGTTAAGCCGGCGTCGCTAGCATTCATGACCTATCGATATGTTTCAGCGGGGTTACCGACGCATTCTTCTGTGGATGTGGCTCTGAAGTGCTCTTGGCGCATAGGAGCTGTGATCGTGAGTTGCGATTTCAGTCGCTGGACCATGACGGCAGATGACAAGATGCTCCTTCAGTGAGGTGGCAACCATTGCAGATGCCTTCCAGTCCCCGTAAGCCATGCCCAGAAGAGTTCGCGTGTTTGGCTTGTACTGCTGGGTGATCTGACGTAATCCCCTCGATGCTTCAGCATAATTCTTGAAGTGGTAGAGAACGCCATGAAATGTTTTTGATTCGTGAACATCTATATTCTCCGCCTCTGGAAATCCGATTCCTACCAAGTACAATGTCAATCCTCTGCGGAAACCTGTTTTTAGTATTAATCGCAATTCGCTGATTCATTATTATCGTTCGCTGAACTCCATATTAAAGCAATATGTTTTAGTATGACTGGATATTTGCATCCGCTTTATGCGAAATCGCTGAGCGAATTTGGCACGCCTGTCGAGTTGCCGCAGTGCGGCGGATGGTTGCTGGAACGGCGTATCCCGAATTCCGATCTATACGATGCGATGGGCTGCTACCCGTTCTTTTGTTGCACGGACTGGACCAGCCTCGGCTCTGACATCGAGCAATTAAAGCGAAGATACGTGACTGTTTCGTTGGTCGTAGATCCGTTTGCACCAATAACTGCGGCCAATCTGGCGAAAGATTTCCAGCTCGTCCGTCCTTTCAAAAAGCATTTCGTTATCGATATCAGTGAGTCAACTGACCGGTACATAGACCGGCACCATCGGTATTACGCTAAGAGAGCGCTGAAACAAATACAGGTCAGGTTGGTTGACGATCCGAAAACGTGCCTGGATGACTGGGTGCGCCTTTACCAAATTCTGATTGATCGCCACCATCTTCGGGGCATCAAAGCGTTTTCAAAAACTGCGTTTGCGGCCCAGTTCGACGTACCAGGACTAGTGGCATTCCGAGCGAGCCGAAACGGAAAAACCATCGGAATGCATCTCTGGTATCTTCAATCCGGTGTTGCTTACAGTCACTTGAGCGCGTTTGACCAGGAAGGTTATTCGCTCCGCGCTGCCTACGCCCTTCATTGGTCGGCCATCGAGGAATTCAAGCGAAACTGCGCGCGAGAACTTCGATGGCTCGATCTTGGCGCAGGCGCTGGCTCAAAGGGAGATCAATCCGATGGTCTTTCCATATTTAAGCGCGGATGGGCTTCAGGCGAAAAAGTGAAATATTTTTGCAGCTCTGTGTTAGATCAAAAGAGTTACGAATCTTTGACAGCGACAAATAGAATTGACTCAGATTACTTTCCCCTCTACCGAGCCGGCGAATTATCTTGACATCGAGCGCAAGGGAAGGTCACCAATGATTTCGTTTCACGCTGGGTTTTCGCGCACTTTATGTAAGGTTCACGCTGGTTTCTTGGACCGGTCAGCTCTACCGATTGTTGAGAACAATTTGCGGTGCAGGCTTGTTCACTCCAAACTCATCGCTAACTTTTCGGATTATTGAGTCCTGCTCTTCGAGAGGGGCGACGACATTATGATTGCTCTGACACAACAAACTTCCTCCCACCGCTCCAACAACTTTGACTTTCTGCGCTTCTTCTTCGCCGCGTTAGTCATCTTTTCTCATTCCTTCGACTTGCTGCGCGGAAGCGGCGCAAACCCCATCTCTCATTTCAGCCGCGGCCAAATCGACGGCGGATCTCTTGCTGTTGCGGGCTTTTTCATCATCTCCGGTTTTCTTGTTGCACAAAGCTTCCTCAACTCCCGTTCAGTTTTCGATTATTTCAAACGCCGCATACTTCGTATTTATCCCGGCTTTGTCGCGGCCGGCATCATCTCTCTGGCGTTTTTCGGATGGCTGGGCATGCACTTCTCTCCTGCGTACTGGCAAAAGGTTGAACTAGGCCGTTTTCTCCTACGACTTCCAGTACTCAAAATGTTCTGGATTCCCCAGAGCTTTTTTGGCAACTACTGGCCATATGTAAATATCCCGATCTGGACCATTCAATACGACTTCGCCTGCTATATCCTTAGCGCCCTACTCGGTCTCGCAGGCATCCTTCG
>QHOF01000250.1 GCA_003219335.1 Verrucomicrobiota bacterium
GGCGGAACAAGTGCATCGGTTGCCGGCAAACGCTTCATTTGCGCAAGGCGCGGCCATGGGCACGCCCTACGCGACCGCTTATCGCGGGTTGTTCCAGCGCGCCGACGCGAAGCCGGGCGAAACGGTGCTGGTGCACGGTGCGAGCGGCGGAGTCGGAACGGCAGCGGTGCAACTTGCGCGCTCTCAGGGAATGCGCGTGTTCGGTACCGCGGGCAGTGATGAAGGGCGCAGGCTCGCTCGCGACCAAGGCGCGCATGAAATGTTCGATCATCGCGCGCCTGACCAATTCGAGCAGATCATGAAGGCGACCGGCGGGCGCGGCGTTGACGTGATCGTGGAACTGCTCGCGAACGTGAATCTCGGGAAAGATCTGACCATTCTTGCGAAAGGCGGGCGCGTCGCGATCATCGGGAGCCGCGGCCGCGTGGAGATCGATCCGCGCGATATGATGCAACGCGACGTCGATCTTCGCGGAATGGTGATGCCGAACACGCCGCCGGAAGAATTAGCGAGCATTCACGCCGCGCTCGTGGCCGGTCTGGAAAACGGGACACTGCGTCCAGTGATCGGCAAAGAATTTCCGCTGGCCGAAGCGGCCGAGGCGCATCGCGCAGTCATGGAGCCGGGCGCGTTTGGGAAAATCGTGCTCGTGACGGGGAAGTATGAAGGATGAATTAAAAGCGAAGAACAATGACACCGGAGGAACGGTCACGCCTTGAGGCGCTCGACGCGGTTTTGCGATCTGACAATGTCCGCGAACAAATTCGCCCCGTTGTCGAACAGGTACGTGCTGAGCTGGCTCGAAAGAAAGATGCGTTAATGGCTTGGGAACCGATTCCGTTAACCGTTTTCGGTCGAGCGTTACCGCCTGAGATCCGGTCTGCATGGGTCTTTGTCCTGAGCGCCGACGCGGATACCGGCGCGGAACGGCATCCGAACAGCCATCAACGCATGATGTCGTTTGAAGGGAGCGGCGATCTCCAAATCGGAGAGCCAGGACAATGGCAATCGAACGTTTTGATCAGCGATCCGGAGGCGCCGCTGGAACGGCGCTGGATTTCAATCCCGCAGAATGTCTGGCATCGGCCGGTCGTAGGCGCAGACGCGGACTGGGTGGTTGTTTCGTTTCACACCGTGCCGGCTGAGGAATTGATTGAAGAGCGACCGGATAGCGGTAGCAAAAACGGAACGAAACAGATGAAATACTTGGAGCGGAGGTGAGCGTCACGTATTTGCAGCCGACACCGCTGCCGCTACAGGGAGCGCTTCCGCTATCAACTCCGCCATGTGTCTTGGGCGGGCGCTCGTGAGATCGGTAATTTGATGGCGGCAACTTGTGCCGGAAGCGATGATCTCTGTGCCGGCCGGTTGATCGTCGATGTTGTCGAGCAAGCGTTGGGCGACCTGAATCGATAGATCGAATTTTTCCGCGAGCGCGCCGAAGGCGCCGGCCATTCCGCAACAGGCGGTATCCAGCACCGTCGCTTTTCTTCCGGGCAAACGTTCCACAAGTCTTTTCATGAACCCGGGATTTAAAATCGATTTGGCGTGGCAATGCGGATGAATCGCAACGCTCGCTTCTGAATGTCCGAATTGCAGCGCGTCCGGTTCTTGCGCGAGTAAATCGTCCACGAATTTCTCGAAAAGAAAGGAGCGGGCCGCGATCTTTTCCGCGCCATCGATGTTCAACTCGCGGTAATCTTCGACGAACATCGACCAGCAGGATGGCTCGAGGAAGAGGATTGGAGCCGTCGATGGTTGATGATTCATAGTGGATAGTTGATGAATGTTGTGTTTTGCGAGCTTTGTTGCGGTATCGAGGTTTCCCTGGCTGAATGCGGGCCGTCCGCAGCAGCGACGATTTTTTACCAGCGCCACTTCGAATCCCAGCGCTTCCAGCACTTTGACCGCTGCGGTCCCAATGTGCGGTTCGTGATAGCGCGTGAAGGTGTCGTCCCAGAGAATTACGCGGCCCCTCCTGTAGCCGGGGTCGGTGACCCCGGCAGCCGTGCGCGTAACGGACATCCGTGGAAAGCCGGGGTCACCGCCCCCGGCTACAGCATGTCGAGCGAACCATTTGTCGAAGCGTTCCCTCGCGTAATGGGGCAATGAGCGTCTCGCAGAGATTCCCATTGTTTTCTCCATCACCGCGCGCACAGGCTCGGAATCGAGAAGGGGATTCGCGAGCCTCGGCATGGCGCACCCGATTTTGCCTAACAAATCGACGTTACTGAAGATTCGCTCGCGCAAGGGCAAACCATCGCGGCGCCAGCGCGCGTAAAGCATCTCTGCTTTCAGCAGCGCGAGATTCACGTTCGACGGGCATTCCGGCGTGCAACCTTTGCAGGAGAGACAATTGCTCACCGCCGCGTCGAGTTCATCGGATTTCAACGGATCGTGTCCGTTTACGCGCAGCTCGATCGCGGCGCGGATGATGTTGGCACGGCCGCGCGTGGACATCACCTCATCGTGCGTGGCCATGAACGTCGGGCACATGATGCCCGTCTGTTTGAGGCAGCCGCCGCAGCCGTTGCATTGCTCCAGGTTGCCGATGAACGAGCGGTCCTTGAACACGAACGCGAGCTTGGGTTGAAATGGAAGCTCGAGTGGGCGCGTGAAGTTTTCGCGCAGATGGTTATCGATGTTGTGTCGGCCATCGGCAAAAATCTTTGCCGGATTAAAAATGTTTTTGGGGTCGAACATGCGCTTGATTTCGCGCATCACGCCTAACAACTTGTCGCCCAGTTGCTCGCGCATGTATTCGGTGCGCGCGATGCCGACGCCGTGCTCGGCCGAGAGCGAACCTTTGAACTGCCGCACCAGCGCAGAGGTTTGATCGGCGACCTGCCGGAATTTTTTCAGGTCGGCCTCGCTGTGGAGATCTAGCACTGGCCGCACGTGCAGCAGTCCGCTGGCCGCATGGCCGTAGTAACTCGCCTCCAAGCCGAGCGGTTTCATGATCGACTTAAGGCCCCGCACGTATTCGGGCAATTGCGCCGGGCGAACGGCGGCGTCTTCAATGAACGCCACCGGTTTTGCTGCGCCTACGCAGCCCGTCAAAAGCGAAAGACCGGATTTGCGCACCGACCAAACCAGAAGTGAGAATTTTCGTTCGCAGCCCGATCTTTCGCGATTGCAGGATCGACAGGCGCTCCGCGGCGTCGTCGTAAAACTCAACGATCAAGATCGATTCGCACCGCTTTGAATCCAGTTCCAGCAAATCGCGCGCCGCTTGAAAATGGAGCTGGCCTTTGGTTTGATCGAGCAAAGGTCGATCAATGTGTTCAATTGCTGCAGGCTTTAGATCGAGAAGCTCGACGGTGGCTTGCATCGCTTCCGCCACTGACTGAAAAAAGATCAGACCCAAGCCTTTCTCGCCCGGGAGCCGCGAGATCTTGAGCTCCGCGGAGAAAATCGCGGCGAGTGTTCCTTCGCTGCCTGCGAGAATATTTGTCAGATTATTTGGCGCACGCAGAAACCGCTCAATGCCGTAGCCTGGCCAGCGTTTGATCAAGCCCGGCGGCCAGCGCTCGGCCATCTCCGCGCTTGCCGCTCGAACGAGCTTCTCAATCTTTGCACGCTGATCACCCAGCGATTGATGACTCGGTCCGATCTTTTCAACGCGCCCGTCCGCCATTACGATTTCAAGTGAGATCACGTGATCGGCCGTTGTCCCATAAATCGGACAGCGTGCGCCGGATGAATTATTCGCGATCATTCCGCCGAGCGTGGCCCGCGAACTAGTCGCCACATCCGGGCCGAAACAAAATCCGTGCGGCTTCAGAAAATCATTGAGCTGATCAAGTACGACGCCTGCGCCCACACGCACGCTGCCTTTTTCAAGATCGAGATTTGTGATCTGCCGGTTGTAGCGCGAGAACTCGACGATCAGGCCTTCGCCAATCGCGTTTCCAACGAGACTCGTGCCGGCGCCGCGCGGCGTGATCGGAACGCCCGCATCGGCCGCGGCGCGAATCACTAGGCTGGCTTGCTCCGCGGTTTTCGGAAACGCCACGCCGATCGGTTCGATTTGGTAAATCGACGCGTCGGTCGCATAAAGCTGGCGCGTCAGATTATCAAAGCGCGCGTCGCATCCGGTCTGCCTGATCTTCCTTTGCTGCGTGGAAGTCATCGGAGTTCTCCAACTTACTATTTGCACGCGGATTAAAAAGAGAATGTCGGCGGACTGGAGACCGCCGCTCCTTGAGGTGCTACAGCAAATCCAGCTGCGCGTTTTCCGGCGTGGTGTCGGCAAAACGGACGCCTAAGCCGATAAGGCGCACGGCTTTTCCAGTGCGCGCGAATGCTTCCGCAAGCAGCGAACGAAAATCTTCCAATGTAGGCGCGAGGCCCGCGCGCTCGGCCGTTGTCCGCGTGAAATCGTTGAATTTCAGTTTCACGAAAATTTTCGTGATCTCACGCGTCGATTCTTTTTGCGCAAAATCAGCCATCAAATCCTGGAAGAGTTCTTCGAGCTTCTCTTCGCATTGCTCCAGTGTAGTGAGATCGACCGCGAATGTTTCCTCTGTGCTGAGCGATTTGCGCGGACGATCCGGTTCGACGGGACGGTGATCGATGCCGCGACAGAGATCGTAAAGTTCGATGCCAAACTTGCCGAAAACATCGACGAGTGCCGGACGCGAGAAGCGCTGGAGGTCACCGCAGGTCTTCACTGCCAGTTCTTCCAATTTTCGCTCGGACTTCTCGCCGATTCCCCATATTTTGCGGACTGGCAAGTCTTTCATGAATTCGGGGACATCTTCCGGCTTCACCTCGAATTGGCCGTTGGGCTTGTGGATTTCGCTGGCGATTTTTGCGATGAGCTTGTTCGGGCCAATTCCTGCCGAGGATGTGAGCTTCGTTTTCCGAAGAATTGTCTCGCGAATCAGCTGTGCCAGCGCTCCCTGCGCGCTCGGGTGGCCAGTAACATCGAGGTAAGCTTCATCCAGCGAGAGCGGTTCGATTAATGCAGTGAACCGGTAAAGGATCCCGCGGATGATCGCCGCTTCGCGCCGATAAACATCGAAACGCGTCGGCAACACGATCAGATTCGGGCAGCGTTGCAGCGCCATGAACGTGGGCATGGCCGAGCGCACACCGAACTTGCGCGCTTCATAATTGCATGTGGTCAGCACGCCGCGAGCGCGTGTACCACCCACCGCCACCGGCTTTCCGCGCAATGAGGGACGATCGCGCACCTCGATGGCGGCATAAAAGCAGTCCATATCCAGGTGAATGATGGCGCGTTGCCCGGGTTCTTTTTCCACCGGCAAATGTAGCATCAACCCCAAATGCTTTCGGGTTCATCTTCGACGCACGAAGCGAGATTGCCTTTTAGCGAAATTTGCGTCATGACAAGTCAACCAAATGAAGACGGCAGCAACGCGTGTTTTCATGGTGCGACATGGCGCCACTGTCGTCAGCGCCGAGGACCGGTTCGCAGGGGCGACCGACGTGGAGTTGTCCGACCAAGGGCGCGAACAAGCGCAGCGTCTGGCTGAAAGGCTAAGCCGCGAGAAAATCGCTTCTGTGTACGCGTCGCCGCTCGGGCGCGCGCTTGAGACGGCCAAAATTCTGGCTGCGCCGCACAACCTCGAAGTCCAAACGCGCGATGCTTTGCGCGAAATTTCGCACGGGCATTGGGAACGGATGACGCGACGCGAAGTGGAAGATAAATTTCCGGATGAAGCGGCCGAATGGGGAAAAGACCCATACACATTCGCTCCGAAGGACGGCGAGAGCGGGCTCGCTGTGACCGCGCGCGCGTTGCCAGTACTCATCGAACTGGTTCGCAATCATCCGGGTGAAAATATCCTGGTCGTTTCGCACAAGGCGACAATCCGGCTCCTGCTCAGCTCGCTGCTTGGTTTCGATCCGCGCCGTTATCGCGACAACCTCGATCAAAAGCCGGCCGCGCTGAACATTGTCGATTTTCGCGACGCTATGCGCGCCCGGCTGACGTTGTTCAACGACACGTCTCACTATAGCGAAACAGGCAGCGCCATTCCAGCGATCCCCGAAGCGCGTTTGTCCAAATGGTGGAGTCGCGTTCAGACGCAGTAAGTGCAATTGTCAGTCGCTCCTTATTTTTTCGGCTTTGCAATGGACGTTTCTCTTTCAATATTAGCCGTGTAACTTTCTTCTGAGATGGACGCTTCTACTTCTGTCGCAACGCATCACGATCCCCACGCTCACGCAGGCGAACATCACGAGCTTGGGTGGTGGCGAAGATATATTTTCTCCACCGATCACAAGGTGATCGGCATCCAGTACGGATTCACCGGACTGATTTTCCTGCTCTTTGGCTTTTCCCTGATGATGCTGATGCGGTGGCAACTGGCGTATCCGGGCCAGGCTTTGCCGGTGATTGGCAAATGGCTGCCACACATTTTTGGGCCGAACACGATGGTGGACGGGAAAATGACCCCCGACTTTTACAACTCGTTAGGCGCGATGCACGGTACGATCATGGTGTTTCTCGGGATTGTGCCACTGGCGTTCGCCGCGTTCGGCAATTTTGTCGTGCCGCTGCAAATCGGCGCGCCGGACATGGCCTTCCCGAAAGTAAACATGGCGAGCTACTGGGCCGTTTTTGTCGGGGGCATTATCATGTTGATAAGTTTCTTCGTTCCTGGTGGCGCGGCCAAGAGCGGCTGGACTTCCTACGTGCCGCTGGCCGCGATTGCCGATACCGGCCCGGGACATAATCCGGTTTTCAACGGGCAGACGCTTTGGTTGATCGGGTTTATTTTTCTGATCACGTCGTCATTGCTCGGCG
>QHOF01000251.1 GCA_003219335.1 Verrucomicrobiota bacterium
CGCCCGGCACAATCGCTACCGAGTCGAACGCATTGATGGCGCCAAAGTCGGTACCTGCCGGATTGGGCGTGGAGAAAACCTGCCAACTGGTACCATTCCAGTGCTGGGCTAGGGTCAATTGCGCGCCCGGTCCATAGTAAGTGCCGACCGCCCAGACATCACTGGGCGAGAGAGACGAAACAGCGGTTACCGCAGTTAAGGAGCTACTGAGGTCGGGCGACGGCACGACTTGCCAGGTGTTGCCATCCCAGTGCTCAGTTAAAGGCAGGTAAAGTCCGTTCGGATTGTTATAATAGCCAACTGCCCAGGCGTCATTCGGGCCGGTGCTGCTTACGCCCGTCAGATAGTTCTCCCGGGTCGAGCCATCGGGGCTTGCGACCACGCTCCACGCGCTGCCATTCCAGCGCTGCACCAGTGTCGAAGGATTGCCGTCGTTGCGATAATAATATCCCACTGCCCAAACGGTCTGCGAATTCGGCACGACAGCGACTCCGCGTAGCAGATTGTCGTGCGTGCCGACGTTCGGGCTGGCGATGATGCTCCAGCTCGTACCGTCCCAATGCTCAATCAGTGTCCGCTGGCCGCTCTTGGAATAATAGTACCCGACAGCCCATACGTCGGTCGCTGAGGCGGCCGCTACGGCATACAGTCCGCTGTAAGTAGCGGGATTTGGGCTGGGAACGGTGCTCCAATTTGTACCATCCCAATGAAGGATGAGCGTGGAAGTGCCGCCAGCATCCGGCTCATACCGGCCCACCGCCCATACGTCATTAGGAGCGACAGCGGCAACTCCATACAGGAAGTGATTCGCATTCGGATAATTCGGACTCGCAATGACTTGCCAGCTGGTGCCGTCCCAATGCTCGATCAGCGTTAGCCAATGGAAATTGCCGTTATAATTTCCGACACTCCAGAGCTCGACCGTACCGGGGACACCCGCAACACCAGACAGGCTACCACTACCGTTCGGAGTAGGGCTATAAACGACGTCCCAAGTGCCGCAGTTGGGCGTGTGCGGTTTGCGGAGGCGCTGTCCATGCGCGGGCGCGGTGAGCAGGAAGCAAACCAATGCGCACACGAGGACTAAACGCACTCGGTTCATGCAGATTGCGGAATCGTGTGTTTCCCAGCTAAAGTCAACGTCGTCAGACCAGCAAGCGCTTTTCATCTAGTTTCTGCTTTTGCTTAAGTTTTGCGGCTAAACACAACTGAAGCCGACAATACAACATCGCAATCGGCTCCTTGTCTGGTCGCCGGGAGTTTGAGCAGGTGTGTTCGGTGTGATCCATCATGAGCCACCGAATCAACCCCGATTAGTTCCTTCGGTGCATTTCCGCCGCTTCTGTTCGCGCACCGGTTTTATTCTCAGACAGTTCGAACAGCCGCTCGATTATAGGCTTCGGCACACCGCCGCTATCCTAGCCGGATCGGCTATTCCACGTCCACTCGCCAGAGCATGAATTGCGCCTGAGTAAACTGCGTACGGACGTCGCGATAAAACCTGGCGGCTGTCAAGTCATTGACGGGCCAATCGGCGAAACAAAAGTGCGCCCAGCACGATAAAGAGAACATTGGGAAACCAGACAAGCAATTCCGGGTGCACTCGTGGGTTTCCGCGCAACGTGTCGCCAATGATGACGAAGAGAAAATAAGTGGTGGCAACGATCAAACCCATGGCGAAACCAATTGAGGTCTCGCGCCGATGCGCCGTGACACCAAGCGGCACACCGATGATCGCAAAGGCCATACACGCGAACGGAAACGAAAAGCGTTTATTGATTTCGGTGCGGCTGGCGCTGCGTTCCCGCTTGTTCTCGCTCTTTAGTTGGTCGAGCAATTGTTCGATCGACAATGCGGAACGGCTCGGCCGCTTTTTCTCTTTCTCGTAGAGCTCCTCAAGGCTGATCGGCAGGGTGCCTTCCACCACGTTAATCCCGTCCCGCATCTTCCGCAGATTGAGCGGGTCTTTGGAGTCGCGCTCCTGGTAACGCGCCTGGTACAGATGCATGAGAATTTGTTTGTTCGCCAAATCTGCTTCCAACATGCCTGTATGCGCGTAAGTCACCTTAACCGGCAGCGAATTCTCGTTCAACTCGAACACAGTAATGTTTTCCAGCTTGTTGCCTTCTTTTTTGCCCACGTAAATCTTGCGTCCGGGAAATTGGTCGATCACCTGATCGCTCCCAAAAAGGGCCATCGGATTGCGCGTGGCCAGATCGAAAATGGTACTACGCAATTTTTCCTGGGCAGCGGGCGCAGCCTGCACGTTAAGCCACAGACAGATTACGGTGCAAACAATGGCGATCGCGCCCAATGGAACGCAGATACGCGTGATGCTCACGCCGTTGGAACGCAACGCGATCAGTTCGTTGTCCGCAGAGAGCCGGCCGAACACGAGCAGGATCGCCGTCAACAATCCCCAGGGAATAGTAAAGATGAGAGAGAAGGGCAGCACATACGCGATGAACGTGATCAAGTATTCCATCGGTACATCGTGATTCACCAATAACGGCAGCAGCTTTCGGAAAATATTTCCTACGACGAGCACCAGGCTCAGCACCGCAATCGCGAAGAGCACATTGACTATCAATTCACGACTGACAAACCGATCAATTAGTTTCATGGTCAGGGTTTCCCGGGCGTCGTTCCATCCCGCTCGCGCCGCGGATTGTCAATGGTTTATCGAATTTTCGACACAGTTACGGTAGCGCGAATGCCCCGTTTGTTAGGCAAACGAAAGACGAATTCGAACGCAATCGGTCGCCCAGAATTTCTGAAAATCGCTAAGAGAACCATGCTTCCTAAGAATTCCTAAAATTAGTGTATTGACTCACAAATTCTCATCAAAATACAACTACTCAAAAGTATTTCGGAGGAGAATCCATATGAATCAAAATGACACGGTTTCCGCTGAACTAGCACACCCCGAGAAAGGCTTCCCTAAGAGCAACACAACAAGCAACAACGAAACCAGTCGGCGTAAGTTTCTGGGACAGGTCGGCGCCGCGTTCGCTGGCGGCGCTGTTCTTGGTAAAGCCGCGATCGCTTCCGGACAAGACTACAATCCAGCGATCCGCGACAGCATTCTATTGCCCGCCAAGCGGATTAAGGATCCGCGAGTAAGAGAATCTCTTGCCATCCGCACCGCGGCGGCGACTCTGGAATCGCAAATCCCGGTTCCGCCGCACACCACGAACGGCGACGAGGAGCTTTATCCCGACAAGTCCGGCACCTACTCCAAAGGCATTCTTCAGGATGGGATTGGCTTGGTGAACCTGGCCGCTTTCCAGACCTTTAGAAACGCGATCAACAGCGGGACGTTTCAAGACTTCGAGAATGTCATTACCGGCGGACCGCGAACTCAAAACGGTCCGCTCGGCGACCGCGCGTTTGCGCTCGAAGGGAGCGACCCCGTGCATTTGGCAACGCAACCTCCCCGGCCAATCAGATAAACCAGGTCGTCGTCCCGCCCGCACCCGCCCTCGCCAGCGAAGTCTATGGGACCGAGTTGGTCGAGATGTACTGGGCTTCGCTGCTGCGGGATGTCGCGTTCACTGATTACGCTTCAAACGCTACGGCGGCGCAGGCCGCGGCTGAGCTTTCAAGCATGCCGGCCTACTTGGGCCCCAGAGATGAGTCGGGCAATGTCACGCCTGACCTCCTTTTCCGCGGGACCTATCCGGGCGACACGCTCGGGCCTTACCTTTCTCAGTTCCATCTCCAACCCACCTTCCTGGGGACGCAGCCGCTCGCCCAGCAGATGGTCACCTTCCTGCCGGACATCGATTACATGACCGACGCGACGACTTACCAACAAATCCAGAATGGCATCAATACTGGAGCGTCGCTCCAGTTTGATCCGCAGCTTCGTTATCTCCATGA
>QHOF01000252.1 GCA_003219335.1 Verrucomicrobiota bacterium
AGGAAATAAAAAACCCTTTTCATCTTTCGACCTCAAAAACCTGCTGTAAATTCGTCCGGTCTTACGTCCGGAGCTTTTTTGAGAAGGCGAACTTCGTTCGTCCGAAAAGCACCTCATCGTCTTTCCCCCGAAAGCGAGAATCCTGAAGTCTTATGTCTTCTGGATTTTGGCTCGCGCACAAATCCTATACTGCTCCAAACCGGGAGTCCATACGTCTTTTGACTTGCTCCAGCTTTAGTAAAAACGGGACAGCTATTCACCGTACCGATCCCGGCAAATATTGTTTCATGCACGTGCCTTGGAGCATTTCTAACCGCGGCCTAATTTGGTAATATTTGCTCGGCTTCTGACTGATGCGGGGGTTTTACATGGCGGGTGACAAGATCGGCTATCGGCTTTTTGACGTGATTTTGATCTCGAGCGCTTGTTGCGCTCTTTATTTTCTAGAGCTGGGAAATGCTCCGTTCTTCGATAAGCAGGAACCTCGTGAAGCCTTGGTGGTCTGGGAAATCAACCATTCCGGAAACTGGATCTTGCCCATGCGCAATGGAAACGAAATTCCGTCCAAACCTCCTTTATACCATTGGCTCGCGGCTCTCGTGTCGCAAGCCGTAAACGAGTTAGATGAATTTACCGTCCGATTTCCATCGGCGTTTTTTGGCACCGCGGGAGTCCTCCTAACATATTTCGCCGGTGCGAGCCTCTGGGGCCGGGGCGCCGGTCTTGTTTCCGCAATGGTTTTGGCGACGAGCTTTGAGTGGCAGCAGGCGGCCAAAGCTGCCAGAGTCGATATGACCCTCACCTTTGTTATGCTGTGCGCGTTCCTTTATTTCGCCTGGCTATATCGCAGCGGAGGCGGTCGAATGAAATCCCTTGTCCTAGGAATTTTCTTGGGGCTCGCAGCACTGGCCAAGGGGCCTCTCGGAGTCGTCGTTCCCGGTTTTGCCTACTTGATGTTTCTTTGGCTGCGACGGGACTTGGCTTTTGTTAAAAAACTCCATCCCTTCGTCCTTCTCGGCACTTGCGGCGTCGTAGCGGGCTCATGGTACGCCTTGGCTCTATTGCAGGGAGGCAAGGACTTTCTGGCTGTAGTGATCAAAGAAAATTTCTCGACCGTTGTGGGCGCAGAGGCTGGTCATCCCCATCCTTTCTTTTGGTACCTGCTCGCTTTCTTGGAGAACGCCGCGCCATGGAGTCTTTTCCTTGTTCCGGTGGCGGTCTGGTTGTATCGCTCCCGGCGGCAATTGGACCAGGAGGGTTTACTCTATTTCGTTGTCTGGTTTTCCGCGGGCCTCGTCTTCTTCTCCGTGTTTAAGCAAAAGCGCTCGGTTTATATCCTTCCTCTTTATCCCGCGTTTGCGCTTCTTGTTGGAGTCTGGTGCCAGAAATTAGCGGACGCGACCGCGTCCTTCGCGCGATTTCTTGCGAAACCTGTGGCGTATTTGAATGCTGCGGTCTTTCTTTTGTTTTCGGTGGCGTCACTCCTTCAAGCCGCCCCGGGTCTCGTAAAACTTGTAAGTTCTGAGCTTTACCCCAAAGATCAAGCCCAGTTCCTCATCGTGGGGGATTTATTATCTCAGCAGCGATCGGCCGTTTTTCTCTGGGCCATCCTTAGCGCATTGGGGGGACTGCTTCTCGTCGCGTTTGCCACAAAAGACGCTTGGCAAGCTTATTTCGGCTGTACGGGTGCACTGATGGTTGTATCCTTAGTGTTTGTGCAGCGCTTCGATACTGATCTGGCCCGGCGATATAGTTTTAAACAATTTACGCAGCATGTGCTCTCTACCGTTAAAGATAAGCCGCTGTACTTCTACCGCTCAGGCGACTTTGGCGTTACGTTCTACGCTGATAGGCGCTTGCCAATTTATACAAACTCTTTCACCGGCGAGCATTCGCCCTTTTACCTGCTCTGCTGGGAAAATGACTGGAAACGGATCCGCGATAGACGCGGAGTGACCCTTGAGTACGCCAGTGAAAATATAGATCGTCAAATACCCGAACGAGGCCGGCTCTATCTTGTCGAAGTTAATGGACCGGACAAGCCGAGAACTGCCTTAGGACGGAACGCTTAACGACTCTATAGTGGCAATCTTGTTAGACAGCTATTGAAGAGATGAATTCGAAACTCAATTGAAAAAACTCTCCGGCCGCTGCGCAACCGGCGGAGATTCAGATACTCGCCTATTCGCCATGTTGCGGCGATCTTGTTCTTTTTTCCTCGAGTCGACGAATGGTGCCGGTTTCTTCTACCGCAACGGGAAATCCGTCCAGCTTCGACGGAATTTTATTCATGATATCGGTGGTCTTTTTCACCACGAAAACCTTGATACATGGACTGCCGTCGCATTCACCGATGGCGGTTCCGACGACACCGGGAATCGCCATCAAACGGTCCGTATGCTGCTTGAGGGCTTCCTGAATTGTCGTTCCCGCCATGCGAGTTTCCTCCCGATTCCGTAAACCGACCTCGGAACCGCAGGTTATTGTTGCAAGTAGAATCGGCAACAGCGCTATCAAAGTAAGTGGTGCTTTCAACGGATAATCATGAAAGGAAAGTAATGATCAATCAGTTTTCGCCGAAAAATCGCATTGCGTCGCCTTTCCGTGAATGACCTTTGCTCTCAAAGTGCCGAGACTAAAATAATCAAACGCCCCGACACTATTGTCCATCGATGGAGATGGAGACTCCGAAAGCCTCGAAAGCACCCAGCACCAGAGCTATCGGATTGGCAATCGCGGTCCTGCCACTTTTATCTCCTGCGAAGAGCAGGCCCACCGGATTCACCGGATTCACTCCGGATTTTGTGACGAGCAACGAACCTGAATCGCCGGCCTTAATAAACGCGCTTCGTGATCCAACGATGATTTGATCAATAAATCGCGCCCTCCCCGAATCATAATCGACGAAAACAGTCGCGTCGATTCCCGTCACCTGACCTTGTGTGAGTCGGGTCGTTTCACCATATTTCTGCACGTTCTGACCTACAAAGGCTGACACAGTCGCCGACTGAGGCGTCCCGTAACCTCTTCGAAGTGTGGCGTTGCCCAAAAGCGAAATATCGGATAGCGCGATCGCCGCATCCACGGTGTTGTTGGCGGAATCTGAGAATACAATCGGCACGAAGAAGGCCAGTGTGCCGATAACGTTATTGGAATTGACGCGGCATCGAGTATCGGCGAGTCCCGGCTGGAGAATACTGCTATCGGGAGGCGCGTTGTTTTCCAGGGCGTAAACATGATTGTTGCTGAGAGCGTATACTTTCCCTTCAGAATCTGTAACTCTCGCACCGATCGTACCCGCCGAGCAACGAATACTCTTTCCTATCACCATGACGTCATTTTGATTTCCGGTGGAAACTCCAATGGGCACCGGCCTGGGAAAAGTAGCTCGCGGGTTAGTCGGAACACGAACCGCCTCCGGCGCAGCCTCCTTGTCGGCCGCGCCCAAGGCGTGAAACGGGCCGGTCACTTCAACCTCAACGGGAAGACCCTCGAGGTTCGTGGGAATCTTCATGATCGCTTCTGATCTGGTAAAAACCTTAATGGCCGGCTGCCTGTTTGCTGTGAGTCCCACGGCGGTTCCGACGACATTCCGATCAGCCATCAGCTCATGGGAATGGCGCCGATGGACGCTAATGGCAGGGGCAAGAAACTCTCGCAGACCTTGAAGGGGATTTGGAGCGGTCGTTTGTGCTTGGAGGGCACTGATCCATACGGCACAAAAAACAATTGCCACCGTAAACACATTGATGATGCGCTTGCGCCAATACAGTGATCCGTTCATGGGTCAAACCCTCCTCGGCAAATCATGCAGTTATTATGCTGAGCTTTTTGTGGTTGATATCGTAAACGCCAATCGCCGCCCGGTCAATGGCCTTTGCTGGAATGAGCTTTAATTGCCGATCGCGCTTATTTCCTCGGACTGATAGTCCCCAGTGGGATCTTCCCGAAACAAAACGCCGCTCATGGGCCTGCGGCGGGCCTTTTCTCATCGACCTAAAGAGCGTAGCGCCGTTTTTAAAAACCGGTCGTCCATGAAAGCTTTAGGATCGAAATTGGGACGCTCT
>QHOF01000253.1 GCA_003219335.1 Verrucomicrobiota bacterium
GACTCCAATGGAGTCCATTTCCCATTTCCAGCGGCCTTTCGCAGGCTGAAGATGCCCTCTGGGCGTACCGCGAATCCAATTTCGCGGACCACTTCAGCCAGGAATGTTACGACCGTCTAGCCGCGATTTCTCCCGCGGAGCTTCGACCTTTCGGTCACGTATCTAAATTCACCATAAGAGATTTTTTCTGAAGTCAAGCAAAAATTTTCTGCGTGAAAAATAAGGCATGGTCGGCCTCCCCCGTCGGGCTTCTCCCGCTTTGGGGAAAGCTAGACCCCGTGCAAGCGGATTTAGTCTACCGGCGATGGACGAAAATCAAGACGGCCGACATAGCGCTAACAAACAATTAAGAGACGGTCCATTGCTCCCAATAACTAATTCCTCCTTGACGCCAAGCTCGAATCGTTGCTATACGAGCTACGAAGAGAGGAGGAGCTATGTGATAGTTCCGCGACAACAAATCACGCAACGGATCAGAGAAGATCAAGCCGTTGCGGCGATGCGTAACCTACCAGAGTCGTTTTACCTTGGCCTAGCGACCATCGCCGCTGCTAGGGATCTGAGTGTGGAAGATATCACAACGATGGTCATTATGATGGGAGACGTGTGGCTGAGAAAGCATATCGGCCTAGACAGAATACAGTGATTGAGTGCGCTATAGCGCTATGGCGAAGGCGGGTAGCGGTCATTGTTTCGTTGTGTCTAGCTGCGGGGGCCTGTGCCCCTCAAATTCGGTTTATGCGCTACACCTCCTCTCAGTATGCGCCAACAACCGATGTCGAGATCTTGCAAATCAAACCGCCTGACAGGCGATTCAAAGAGATTGGTCTTCTCTCCATCAGACTGCATAACAACAGAGACGAAAACGCTGTTCTTTACCTAGTTGAGCGAGCGCGAGAGATTGGCGCAGACGCCATAGTTATTTTGGGCGAAATTTCAGGAGGTTCCGTCGCAATGCCTGTAGGGACCATGTTCGTGGCTGTTCCACTTCGCGACCTGCAAGCGCTGGCAATACGCTACGAGTAAATAGAGCCGCCCACTCTCGGCGCACTTCCCGCACCTTCTTGGCAACCAGGACGAACAGGCGTGAATCTTCTTGACGGCGAGTTCGACAGTTGCTATTCAATCCGCCAGTTTTGCAGTGACAGTTTTGGAGAGGGAGGGAACGATGGCCAAAGAAAGACAGCGATTAAGTAAGCAACAGAAAGAAGTCAAACTCACGGAATGGGAGCGGCGGAGGCGTAGGGTGCTTGCCAAGCCTGTCAAGGTCCCACGAAGTCAAATCGCTCGATTGGATGCGGAAACTATCGCCATTGACCGCAGATACTTTGACGACGCGATAAAGCTTATTCGGGAGAATGGTTTTGTGTTTTGGCAAATGGGGCCGTTAGGAGAACTCTGCTCACGTCCGGAGCATGACCCCAACTGGTTTGAAGCGTAGCGATTGCGGTGAAGGCAATATCGTGTTGAAAAAACCAGCGGGCTTCGTACGTCATCGCATGCTCCCAGTCTTCTGACGATGGTTTGCGAGCCACCTGTCAAATCGTGCTAGGAATCGTCGCTTTGATTCTATCCGCCAGTTGCATTCGTAAGTCCCCTGGTTCTTTCCAAACGATGTGGTTGTACTGCCTAGTGTCAAAATGAACGTTTTTCAAGTCGTCGTCTCGACACGTCCAAATCACCTGGCGGCCTAAGCCCATGGCAAAACCTGCTTCAAAATAAACGCCCGCGCGCTGCAATGTGACATCCGCAATCAAAAATTGGCAGGTGCGAATCTCGGCAACAATTTTGTCGCAAATTTTTTCGTTATGGTGAACGCGGTCAATTCTAATTGGGTCCATCTTGCAGTCGTTTTTCACGGCGAGAAATATCCCGTTGTCGTAGGCGTCCTTGAGCGAATCGTGAAACGACATCGCGACGAAACATCTGCCTGGAATTCCGTTGACGCCCGCGGATTGAATGGCTTCCCAACCTTTGGCAGTCAAGCTGTAGAAATCGCTGCCAGCGTAGTCAATCAATTCCCTCTGGTGTAAGGTTTTTGCAAGGAATATCACTTCGTCGGAATCGAATGCGTCCAAGAGGGGCGCGTCTATTGTCCTATCCAGCTCACCTGACTTGCCGGGCTTACTTCGTGCGGCAATGATTTCCAAAAATCTGGTTAACTTTGTTGCGACAGAAGTGTTTGCATGAGCTGTGGCAAACTCGTTCCAGTTGTCAACGTCCAGAAAAATCTCTTCGCCGCGTTCCGATGCGTGCCTAGTGTACCCCGAGAGATAGCGTAAGAGAGCCTTCTCACTAGATTCCGAATTGTGGAAGTCAAAAAAGGTGAAAAATAAAAGTCCTGGCAAAGAAAACTTGCCGCAGGTCATGCAGGCGACACTCAACGTATCGATTGCGTTTTCATTGTCTCGAAGCTGAGCGGGATGTGCGCAGAGCGGACACATGTGGGGCAACTTTGGGTCCATGTTTTGATATTAGTGAGTAGTTGCCGACCGGACAACCCCAACCATCAGTCATTCAGCGATGATTCCTAAAAAATGGAATTTCCCATTATGTAAGTCAATTTTGGGTTGGAGCGCCGTGGTCAGATTCGCACTGCCCCCTCCTGGATGGTATCCAGGCGTAACGCTTCTTTACTTACGGCGCGTTTCGGACATGGCTTCTTGAACTTCTCGACGATGATTTTCATCTCGGCCGTCAGCGGCAACAGATAACGATGTTTTTCCGTGCTCTCGATGATTGTGCACTCGTCGGTGCGTGGGACTTTTCGGATACGTCCAAAGTGGGACCGATAACCATTTGCCGACACCGCCCGGTTGTGAAGAATTCTGCCCGTTGCCTTGTGCTTGAACAGCCGCCCTTTTTCGCTGAGACCTGCATATACGAACCCTGACGCTTGATATATCCCGCCGTGGTATCCCTGCCCGGTATCGGCGAAGGCAACTATCAACTCGATTCCAAGACATCTTTTTCCGCAAGAGTTTGATGGCGATTGAAATCATCCGCGATACCGGCCAAACGTGCTCTCTGGAGCGATGGGTACTATCTCGGCGACGTTGAGCTTGTCAATTCCCATGAAGGTGTTGAGACCCCGGCGAGCGTTCGTAACCGGCTGGTAGATCCCACTTCCCGTGCGGTCGGGAGCAACGCCCCTCATGAGCCCGCGCATATTAGCACCCGCCCTCGTTTTGGTGTCGGAGGTTTGATCCATTTACAACGTAAAAGTCGCTTCTTTTAACCGTTTGACAAGATCACTGCTTAGTACTATACGAATGCCACACCGCAGGAGTAGCGGGATAAAGGGGTTCGATGATGCTATTGGGATTACACCTTGTGAGCCCTGTCAAATTCCGGCGAGCTGCATGTATTGCGAGCATGCCATTTGTGTTCGCGTTCATTGCTTTTAATATTCTCGACCTGGACGGTTCCAATTTATTAGCGTTGACCAGATGTGCCCGATGGTCGATCGTCGACGCTGATATCGGAACATCTCCGCGCATCGATCCCCTACCCGAACGGGTCCAACGTTTTGACAACGAACAGACCCTGCCT
>QHOF01000254.1:0-5356 GCA_003219335.1 Verrucomicrobiota bacterium
CGTTGAGGGCTTCTCCCACCGAGAGCACCACCCCATGCCTGGAAAAGTAATCGGTAAGCCACGCACCGGTTTCAGGATCTAAGTAGCGGTTTAGTAAATACGGATCGCGATGCATCAGGCCGACTTTCAATTTCATCATGCGCAGGCTAGCTGCCGTCTCGCAGGCCAGCAGGCTTCCACCGACGATCATGATCGTTTTTTCCAAGCGCGACATTTCCCGTAAAGCGAGCGCGTCTCGAAGGGTTCGCAGGTAAATCACGTTGCCGAGGCTTGTTCCAGCAACGGGTGGGCGCATGGGTCGGCTGCCCATCGCCAGGCATGCTTTGGTGAATTCAATGCTCTCGCCATTGGCCAGCACAGCGAGGCGCCGGTCGATATTGAACTGTGTGACCAGCGTGCCGAACCGGGCCTCGACCTTGTGCGCATCGAACCAGCGCTCGTCGAGCTCCTGCAGTTTTTTGAGATTAGCGTCCTTTTCGCGCAAAAAGCCCTTCGAAAGTATCCAGCGTTTGTAAGGCGGAGAAACTTCCGCACCAACGATCGTGACAGAGCTGCGCTGGTCGTATTTGCGAATTCCTTCGCATGCGCTCGCTCCGGCGATGCCTGCGCCAATGACGAGATAATCGCGTCGAATCATATGCGAAACTCGCACGATAATTTCGGCATCGGCGCGTGGACAAGCTAAATCGTTCGCCTTCGATATTCTTGTTGCGTTGTCGATATTTCTTTCGGCAGACTCGCGGCGCCATGAATGAATCTCTTACTCAAGTGAAAGATACGACAGGGAATCCGGCGCCGCTCGGGCTGCTTGGCTTCGGCATGACCACTGTCCTGCTTAACTTGCACAACGCCGGGTTCTACGAACTCAACAGCATGGTATTGGCCATGGGAATTTGCTACGGCGGTGCGGCGCAAATTATCGCTGGTGTCATGGAATGGCGGAAGGGCAACACGTTCGCCACCACCGCATTTCTTTCCTACGGCTTGTTCTGGCTGTCGCTGGTGACGCTCATTATCCTGGCGAAGTTGGGATGGGGAGCGGCGTCCAATGACACTGCGATGGCGGCGTACCTTGCGATGTGGGGCTTGTTCACCGCGGTGATGTTTGTTGGCACGCTGCGCTTGCATGTGGCTGGGCAGGTCGTTTTCGGTTCGCTCACCATTCTGTTCTTTCTCCTCGCCATTGGTGATTTCATCGGCGCGGGTCCCGGCTTCAGACATTTCGCTGGCTACGAAGGAATCTTCTGTGGCTTCTCCGCCATCTACGCAGGGCTTGCGCAAGTGCTCAACGAAATTTACGGCAAAGTCGTCCTGCCACTCGGCCCGGTGACAAAATGATTTCTACCCGCGAATCACGCGAATGAACGCGAATGGATTCAGAGGGAATCTTTTGCGTCTATTAGTGTGATTCGCGGGCTACTGCCCCTTCAGCAGCGTTGCCGCGAGTTTGAGCGCCGATTCGCTTTTGCCCCCGAGCATGCGCGCAATTTCTTCCCGGCGCGTCTTTCCGGTGACCTCATGCAAACTGGAAAACGTTCGGCCGCGCGTGACATCCTTCGTTACCACAAAATGCGAAGAAGCAGTCGCGGCGACCTGTGGCAGATGCGTGATGCAAATTACCTGATGGTCGCGCCCTAACGTCTGCATCTTTGCGCCAACGGCGTGCGCAATCTCGCCGCCGACATTCGTATCGATCTCGTCGAACACGAGCAGGGGAATCGCATCATGCGCGGCGAGTGCAGATTTGACCGCCAGCATCAAGCGCGAGATTTCGCCGCTGGACGCAATGGCGCGAAACGGTTTGAGCGGTTCGCCCGGATTCGGTGAGAAGAGTAATTCCACCGAATCAAAACCATTTGGACGCGGCTCATCGAGAGCGCTGAGTCTTGCCTCGAACTCCGATTGGCGGAACCCGAGATCGCGCAGATTGCGTCGGATGTTGTCTGAAAGTTTCGGCGCGGCTTTTACGCGAAGCTTGCGCAGCGCTTCGCCAGCGCGATTCATTTGCGTGCGAACATTATCGATTTCTTTTGCAAGGCGCTCCAACTCCGTGTCGCGTCCCTCAATTTTCCGCATTCGTTCCGCCGCGCGGTCGCCGAATGCAATCACTTGCCCGATTGACCCGCCGTATTTGCGCTTCAACGTTTCGAATAGCGAGACGCGTTGCTCCAACGCGGCGAGTTGTTCCGGATCGAGATCGAGCTTTTCTGCGTACGCGGAAAGCGCGCGCGCGATCTCGGAAAGCTCAACCACAGCTGCAGCGTGCGCCGACAAAAATTGCGCGATTGAGCCATCGATCTTTTCCAATTCGCGTAGCAGCCGCTGTGTCTCTGCAAGTTGTAAGAGAACGGAATCATCAGCTTCGGAAAGTTTGTTGGCGATTGCAACGGCGAGCTCAGTCAGCCGCTTACTGTTGCTGGTGAGCTTGTAGCGCCTTTCGATTTCTTCTTCCTCGTCGGCGACGAGATTCGCCGATTTGATTTCGGTAATCTGATGACGAAGCAGATCAAGCTCCTGTTCGCGCGCAGTTTCGGCTGTATTGAGCGCGGCATGTTCCACCAACAGCGTCTGCAATTGCCGGTAATGCTTTTGATATTCCTCGAGCCGTTCTTCCCCGCTCGCGAACGAATCGAGCAAGCTCAATTGCGTTTCGGGCGAGAGTAACGATTGGTGATCGTGCGGCCCATGAAGATCTACAAGCTCGTCTCCAAGATTTTTCAATATCGACAGCGTCGTTGGCGAACCGTTGATGAACTGCCGATTGGTTCCCGTCGAGGAAAGAGTGCGCTTGAGGATCAGATCGTTCTCGCATGGTTCGATTCCCGCTTCTACAAGCTGCGGGTTTAAGTGTTGTAGATCGTCTCCGCTAAAAACGGCTTCCACCGTGCAAAGATCAGCGCCGGTCCGAATGAGCGACTTATCCGCGCGCTCCCCCAACAAAAGTTGCAACGCCCCGATGATGATCGATTTACCTGCGCCGGTTTCGCCGGTGACAGCGACAAACCCCGGCCCCATCTGCCACTCGAGTTCTTCAACGAGTGCGAGATTTTTTATTCGCAATAACGTGAGGATCTCGGGCATTGGGGACGTTGAGGTTATTAGTTGGCAGTCGCGAGTGAGAGCTTGCCAACTCAAGCTTCAACTCTCAAGTCGCGCTTGCGCTTACCTTTCTGGGCCCGGAGACATCGGCGAGCGCGCCGAAGCTTTGGGAGTGGGACTTGGTAATGGGATAGAAACATTGGAAGCGTGCAGATGCACAATGAGCCAAGCATTGCGCAGCTTTTCCAAAACAAGCGTGCGTCGCGCGCTTCGATTGGCGTTACTCAGCTGGAATGTTACGACCGCAGTGCGATCGTCCAGTAGCTGCACTTTTAGGTCTTCAGGAACCAGTCGATGAAACGGTGGGCTGGATCTAGTCGAGGCCTTGCGGACCGCGGCGAAGACTTGTCCGAAGTGCGTCTTAATCGCTTCCTTACCGCTGAATCGCCCCACAGGTTCAGGCGGGGGGAAGAAGACGGTTGCGTCGTCAGCGAAGCAGGCAATGAAGTTCGGCATATCAAGTTGCTCGAATGCCTGCAGAAAACGCTGTACTAATCTTGTGACGGCCGTGTTTTCCTCAGTCAGAGCCGAACCCGGAGCAGCGAAAGCCGGTTGAATGCTGAGCCATACCAGCAATGGCAATGCAATTGCGAGCGTGCGTCTGGCTGTTGGCATCTGGAGCGGATTCGATATGCGCCTAGCGACAATGCGCGGTCAACCTCATCGAATGATTCCGCGCTCGGTTTGTTCGATGAATTGGGTGATCTCGGTGATCTCTTCTGTCTGCGGCAATTCCTTACGCATCGCTTTGATTGCCTGGTGGGTGTTGTATTTCGAGCGGTAAATCAGGCGGAACGCTTCCTTAATCAACTTCACGCTTTCGGGCGGAAAATTTTTGCGCTCCAAGCCGACGAGATTAATCCCGCGAATTTCGGCCGGATTACCATCAGCGATCATGAACGGGGGAACGTCCTGCACGATTTTCGAGCAGCCGCCCGTTATCGCGAACCGACCGATCCGGCAAAATTGATGCACGGCGGTGAGCCCGCCCATGACGGCGTGATCTCCCACCTGCACGTGACCGCCCAATGTGCCGTTGTTGGAGAAAATGACGTGGTCGCCCACGGTGCAATCGTGCCCGATATGGCTGTAAGCGAGAAAATTTCCGTGATTACCGACGCGTGTTTTGCCGTCGGGCGTCGTACTGCGGTGTGCGGTAACAAATTCGCGAAATGTGTTTTCATCGCCGATTTCCAGATACGTCGGTTCGCCGCGATATTTTAGATCCTGCGTTTGCTGGCCGATGGAGCAGTACGCGTAGAACCTGTTTTTCGCTCCGGCCTTCATCGGCCCGCAAAGCGTGACGTGATGTTGAAGCCAGCAATTCGGGCCGAGCACCACGTCGGGGCCGATCACGCAATACGGCCCGACAATTGTCCCCTGCCCGATTTCCGCTCCCGGATCAACAATCGCCGTTGGATGAATCTGCACGTCAAACATTTCTGGAATGACGAATGACGAATGACGAATGACGAATCAATGTCGAAGTCCGAATGCCGAAATTAGTGACGCCCAGGCTTTTCTCATTCGTCATTTGGACTTCCTTCGGTATTCGGCATTCGTGCTTCGTCATTCTCTTCATTTATCCAAAAACGTGAACATCAGTTCGGCTTCGGAGACGATGGCGTCGTTCACCACGCAATGGCATTTCGCTTTTGCCAGGCGTTCGCCGCGCGATTTGGTGAGCTCGGCGTGGATAAAAATCGTGTCGCCCGGCAAAACCGGTTTGCGAAATTTCACTTCATCTGCGCTCATAAAATAGCCGATGCGGCTGGTGGTTTTTGCCAATTTGAATAACAGACACTTGCATCACGCCGGGCATCACCGGGTGACCGGGGAAATGTCCTTGGAAGAATGGCTCGTTAATGGTGACCGTTTTCACGCCGACGCATTTGGTTTCAGTTTCGAAGCTGATGATGCGATCGACCATGAGAAAGGGGAAACGATGCGGCAAAATCTGCATCACTTCGTCCGTGTCGAGTCCGGCGTCGCCGCTTGGAATTGCTCGCGGCGTGGCCACCGCGCTTCGCCGGATTTGCTCGCGCGTGATTGATCGAGCCAACTCCGCGTTTGCAGCGTGGCCTGGTTTCACAGCCACCGCGTGACCGCGAATGCGCCGCCCAACAAGCGCGAGGTCACCGATGATGTCGAGGATTTTGTGTCGGACGAATTCGTCAGCGAAGCGCAGCGGTTCCTTGCTTAACACCGCATCGCCGCGCACGACGATCGCGTTTTCAAGGCTGCCGCCCTTGATCAG
>QHOF01000254.1:5361-5983 GCA_003219335.1 Verrucomicrobiota bacterium
CGTCTTCGTAATAGACAAATGTCCGTGCCGGAGCGATCTCGCGCTCGAAAACTGCGGGCGTGACTTCCATCGACAAAAATTGTGTGAACTGATTGTTCGGCCCGGCTTGCGTGCACGAGATGCGGAACTTATCGTCAGGCAATAAGACGAGCAGTGCGCCCGTTTTCGATTCCACGTGCATCGTGTCGCGGACATCGAAGAATTTTCGCGGCTCCTCCTGCGTAGTGACACCGGCCTTGCGGATGAGATCGACGTATGGTTGAGCGCTGCCATCGCCAATTGGCGGTTCGTTCGCGTCCATCTCCACGATGGCGTTGTCCACGCCCATGGCCCACAGCGCCGACAGCACGTGCTCGACCGTGTGCACGCGCACCGGGCCTTCGCCGATGGTCGTGGCGCGTTCGACGGTTTTCAGGTTTCCGATGTTCGCGTCGATGGTTGGTTCATCCTGCAAATCTTTGCGCCGGAATTTGATTCCGTGGTCCACCGGCGCGGGATGCAGTTTCAGCGAGACCTTTTCGCCCGTGTGCAGAGCGGTGCCGCTAAAACCGGCGGTTTTACCAAGCGTCTGTTGAAATTCAGGAGTAGCCATCGCGCCTAACTAAACAAAGATTTGAGGCTG
>QHOF01000254.1:6003-6434 GCA_003219335.1 Verrucomicrobiota bacterium
GCCGCTTGGCGTGCCGTCGAACGTTGAGCGAAGCGAAACCATGACAGATGTGTGTGGGATACCGGAGATTCTTCTCCCGCGACTGCGGCCTTTCCAAGGGAACGGGTCATTCTGAAGTGCATCTCTCGAGCCATGAGCATCGTTCATTTCAATTCAAATTCGCCGCAGTCGAAAGCCATCATCTTGTCCAGGTTAGAGATGCGAAATTGGTGCACTTTCGTTCCGTCATCCTGGCAGACGTTGACTGCATTTTCGGCTGTCTTTGCAATCCACGCACGAGTCAAATTTGGTGTTTCACTTATCCTGAAGAGTGGGAGTTCGTCGCTTGCCTCCAGGTAGCTTCCGTCGCTATCAAATGCGACGCCAATTTCAAGAACAGGCCTTTTATCGTTCCGCAAAGGATTGCGAACGAGTCGCACTTTAACATTGCG
>QHOF01000090.1 GCA_003219335.1 Verrucomicrobiota bacterium
TTCCCCCAACGTAATAAACCAGCTCGCCCTTTTCGGCCGCAAGTTTGCTGCCGGTAAACGATGCTTCCACAAATTGCGCGCCTCGCCGCTCGACTATCTCAGCCGCGGCGCGCATAGAATCTGGAGCGACCGTCGAATGCGCAAGAACAACGTGACGCGGCGTGAGCTTTTCACTTAACTGCTCGACAGTTTGCAGCAGGGCTTCGTCGTCAGAGACAAAGATCTGGATGCAATTGCACATCCCCGCCAGTTCCCCGGGCGAACCGACAAAATTTGGCACAGGCCGCGGCGACCGGTTCCAAACGAAAACTGGAAATCCTTTGCGGCGGAGATTTCCCGCGATTGCGCGACCGATAATGCCAAGACCGATCACGCCAATGTTTGGGTGCGCTGGATGTGATTTAGATGCCAGGCGTTCCATCGAGGCTGCGACTTACGGTCAGAGTGCAGGTAAAAACGCTCAGAGGCAATGCAGAAATCTCAGAAAATGCCGCTCCTTGATCGAGTTCGAATCCACAGCGCCATAGATGCCGCGTCTATTTCGCAGAATGAAAAGCTCCGTTAGGAGCGCGATGTTTATAGTACACCCGCGACCGTCGCCAAAAGCTCCGTAGGAGCGGCATGTTTCAATATCCCGGAATTTATTCGACTGGCTTGAAAATGTAACGCTGATCGAACGGGACGCGATGGCGCTCCAGAAATTCAATATATTCTTGTTGAAACGATTTTCGGCGATGATGCACCTCTTGATTGCGATGTAGTCGGCCACACGACCCAGATGCGAATGCGAAACGGAAACGCGCCAAAGCCTTCCTGCCATGAAAACCTGCATCCAATCAACTTCTGCTCGTTGATGTTGATTGGTCGATCCGGTTTTGATGTCGCCAATCAAATCTCAGGGAGCAATGCTGGGTTTCAGACCGACCAGTATATGCGTGTGATCTGGCATGCAATAAATCGCAATCAGCTTCTGGCCTTTTCGCGTAACAATCCCGGGGATGTATTTCTGCAATTCTTCGCGACGCTCCGGGGAATCACACACGCGGGACCAGAGACCGCGAAAACAACATGTAGATAAATTTGCGTGTACGTGTTGGCCATTTGGCAGCTTCACATGCCGCTCCTAACGGAGCTCAATCGAATTCGAATCCGCAGTGCTATAGACATGCCGCGCCTACGGTGCTCGTTCAGACTTCGTCGCTCGCACATCTTGCCCATCATTTCAGCGCAAACTCAGACAGATAGTACAACGCCACCGAGCCGACGATTTGAAGACTCTGCGCGCTGATTTTGTCGATGGTGTCACCCGCGGTGTGCCACCACGGATAGTCAAAATCGATAATGTCGATCGTCGAAATACCGATCGTGTTCAGCGGCACATGATCATCGATCAACTCCCGGTCAAAATAGCTGAAAGAATTTCGCAGTTTCAGCGCTTCCGCCGCGGCAAAAATATCGCGCGCCATCGCGGCAGGTGAATCTGCCGGCAGCGTGATGCCGAGCGAACGATCGCCGACCATGTCGAACAACATCCCTCCTCGAAATTGCTTCACGCGGTCGCTTTGAAGTTGTTTGGCAAAATGGCGGCTGCCAAACAAACCGTCCGTCTCTGAAAAATGGTCGTACGCTTCCTCGCCATCGAAGAACACCAGCTCAATTTTCCTGGCCAAATTGGGGTGTTGCCCGATTACGCGCGCCAATTCCAGCAGCAGACCCGTGCTGGAGCCGCCGTCGTTGGCTCCGACAAACTGGATGGTGTCGAACAGTTTTGTGTCGTAATGCGAGCACAACAAAAACGAGGGAGACGCCGCGTGCCTTTCACCGGAAAATCGGGCAATCAAATTTACGAACTGGATCTTGCCCCGCGGCGTGTCGTCATTGAACGCTCGCCGCGTTACCTGCCAACCCGAAGCTTGAAGTTGCCCCTCGATGTAATCTCTGGATTTCTCAAGCGCCTTGGATCCAGCCGGGCGCGGCCCGAAATCGACAAGCCGTTGAACCTGAGCAAAGGCTTTCTCGCCAGAAAATTCCTCCCAAATTTTCGCCGGGTCGCCCATGGTCCAGGATGGCACGAAAAGCAAAAGCACAACCAATCTGGGGAATGCGAACGCTGTCGCACTGTTCATCGCTTGAATGTTTTAATATTCAGATCTGAGCTTGCAACGTCGAACGCTCAACGCTCAACACCCAACGCTCAATTCAGACAGTTGGACGTTGGACGTTGAGCGTTGGGAGTTTTCCCTTATCATCTGATGGCCGCTCAGCTCTCGCTTGGCGGCAGCGCCAGGGCAGTGACGATCCGCTGTAGATCGTCGGTTCCGTAGTACTCGATCTCAATCCGCCCGCGTTTCTCTCCATGATGAATAGCGACGTGGGTGGCCAGATGTTGTTGCAAGCGATTCTGTAAATCTTCCACCGCCGTTGCCGTGGTAGTCATGTCGGCGGATGCACGGCGGGATTTCCGGCGTGGACGTCCGATCCCAAGCAAACGGGCGACCATGCGCTCCGTGGAACGGACAGTGGCATTGCGCCGCAAAACCGTTTCCGCAGCCAGTAATTGTTCCTCGGGGGCTTTCAATGCCAGCAGCACTTTCGCGTGACCAACGGAAATCAAATTCTGCGCGAGCCAGACTTGCACCTGCGGATGCAGATCCAGAAGCCGCAGCGCGTTCGCCACAGCCGCCCGGCTGCGCCCCACCTTGAGCGCGATGTCTTCCTGCCGCATTCCAAATTCGTTAGCCAACCTCGCGTAGCCCTGGGCTTCCTCGATTGGATTGAGGTCAGCGCGTTGCAAATTTTCGATCAACGACAACTCGAGCACTTCCAAGTCATTGGCGCTTCGAATGATCGCGGGCACGGTCGTAAGCCCGAGTTCCTGCGCGGCTCGCCATCGGCGTTCGCCAGCAATGAGTTCAAAGCGTGTGCCGACCTGCCGCACGATGAGCGGTTGAATGATGCCATGCTGGCGAATCGAATCGATCAGTTCCTGCAACGGTTCGCGCCCAAAATCCTTGCGCGGCTGCAACGCGCTCGGCACTACGCTCGCCAGATCAATCTGGTGGACTCTTTCGCCCGACTCGGCCCCATCTGTGCGCGGGGCGATCGCAGGCGTGCCGATCAGCGCGCCAAGACCTTTACCCAAACCGGTGCGTGCCATGCGTCTGAGGCTACCGGAACAGACTTATCAACGCAAACAGCAATCTATACGACAGTGTGGTGCCGTACTAGTTCGCCAGCCTTCCCAACCGCGCGGGAACCGGCAAAAAAAGAATTTTTAAAAAAAAGTATTGACATTCTTAGTTGAAATTCAGTATACCGGCGACTGGCTCTAAAACAGACAAAGGACTTTTGCCCGGTAGGGTTCTTTGTCTGTTAGAAGCCCAGTGAAAACCAAAAACCAAACAAACACCACCGGGAAAGAGAAAGAACACATCCCATGGATTCACTCACTCAACTTAAAACGTTAGTTTCATGCGGACGAGAACCGGCTCGCCCGCTGCCGTTACGGCGCGGGTTCCTTCTCATCCCGCTTGTCCTGGTGTCATTTGCGCTTTTGCCGCAAATGCAGGCTTTACCAGCATTACCCACACCGATACCCAACGCAAACCCCGACGGGTGCTATCCCAACTTCACCACAGCAGAAGGTTGCAACGCCCTTCGTTTCCTCACCACTGGCGCGGGGAACACAGGACTCGGTTGGTATTCGCTCTACTTGGATACGTCCGGCGCCTACAACGTCGGCGTCGGCGCCGGAGCGCTGATCCTCAACAATGCGGATTCCAATACCGCAGTTGGCACTGTAGCGCTCTTGCTTAACACCGCCGGCACTGGATTGACGACCGGCACTCAAAACGTGGCGGTTGGAACAGACGCGATGGTCTTTAATGCCGGCGGCGCAGGCGATTTTAGCGGAAGCTTCAACAACGCGGTCGGCGCCTTCGCGCTGTTTAACAACGACGGCAACGCATCCAGCGTCGCAGGCGGATACAGCAACAACGCTTTGGGCAATTCGGCGCTTTTTGAAAATATTATCGGCGTTGCAAACACCGCCCTTGGTGATGAGGCGCTCGTGAATAATGACTCAGATGGAGCCGGGTTGGCCAACGGCAACACGGCAGTTGGCTTTGTGACGCTCTTCAATAACGTTGATGGCAGTGACAACACTGCCGTGGGTGATGGCACAGGACAAAACGTGATCGCTGGCTTCAATAACACTTACGTTGGCGACTTCGTTGGTTTCACCGCCTCCGACGAAAGCAGTACGATCCGCATCGGCGACTTCTCGAACGGGAACGGGGCGGGGTCCTTAGAGTGCTACATCGGTGGTATCTTCAATAACTTCCAGCCTGTTGACGGCGTCAACATTGTTCAAGTTACTATAGACCTTTTGGACGACCACCTCGGCTGGGATTTTGGCCCGAACCAGGGTGGTAGCATGCCTGCGCCTCGTAGCGCACCTCAACGTCGTAGCGCACCGCAACCTCGCTTGCGCCCCCAGCTCCAACATCAAGCCATGCTCAATGACAAAGTTGAGAAGTTGCAAGCAACGGTCGCGCAGCAACAGAAACAAATAGACACTCTCACAGCCCAGCTCAAAGAGCAGGCAGAGACTTTCACAGCCCAGCTCAAGGAGCAGGCCACCCAAATCCAAAAAGTGGGTGCCCAGCTTGAAACGGTCAAGCCTGCGCCCCGAGTGGTAGAGAATCGATAAAATTGTGCAGGGAGCGCTGTCCAAGAAGTCAGCACCTCCTGGATACAAGCTCAGCCGCCGCGCGAAACCGCGCGGCGGCTGTTTTGTTTTTGATGCAGCGCAGGTTTCCAAATTCGTCACAGGACGAATCCGCCGTGGCGGACCTGCTGTATCGCCTCCCGCATCGCGGGACAAATCGGCAGGGCAGCGCAATGTCGGGCGCTTTGCCGGTTGGAAACCTGCGATACGGCAGACTTCGAAGTCTGCGCTAGATCGGAGCGCGATACGCGCTGCTCCACTTCCAATCTTCCGGACGCGCGCATATCCGGGGCGGTGACCAGATTATTCCTGATGTAGGGAGCAATCCTCGCTTGTTACCGGAATCGGGGACGCAAAAAAACAAAAATGCGCTAACCTTCCGGGGCGAGCTCAGGGGCGGCGACTACGCGGGTGGGGACCAGACGTAACGCGGAGCCGCTTGTTTCTTCAGCCACGGCGGAGCCTTGTTCGTGGTATTCGGCGTCGCTGTTGACCTGCCAGAGGTCGTAGAGTTTGGCTTCGGCGAGAATATTCTCCACGCACAACATCGCTGTCATCATGGCGTGGTCCTGGTTGTTGTATTTGTGCATCCCGTTGCGGCCGACGAGGTGCAGGTTCGGATAACGCATCTCCAGTTCCTGCCGGATGGTGGCAACATGTCGCGCGTAATCGTCGTCGTAAACCGGATAGGCTTTTCTCTGACGCACGACGCAGCCATCGATGAAGTCACCTTCTTTGGCCAGGCCGATTTGAATCAGCTCGCGTCGGGCGAGCTCGATCAAATCGGTGTCGCTCGAATCCCAGAGGCCGTCGTGCTCAAAGCAGAAATATTCGAGGCCATAACAAACCTTGTCGGGCTCGGGCACCATCTCCGGCGACCAGGAACGGAAGTTTTGGACGCGCCCGACCTTCACCCTTGGGTCGTGAATGTAGATCCAGTTGTCGTCGAACATCTGTCGATTTTTCTGGATCAACATAACAGTGAGGAAGTCGCGATACTTGAGGCTTTCAGCCGCACGTTTGGTTCGCTCGCTCACAGCGGGCGACAAACCGCAAAGCAGCTCGCGCATCGGCGCGGATGAAATCACGTGCTCGGCTTCGATAATTTGCGCATCGCCTTGTCGGTCCTTGTATTCGACCGTCCAGGTGCCGGACGTTTCATAGTAGAAACACCGAGCTACTCTGCAGCCCATTTCGAGTTTGCCGCCCAGCGCCTGCATTTTTTCCGCGCATGATTCCCACATCATGCCGGGACCTCGCCTCGGATAACGGAACGAATGAATGAGTGTCTTGATGACTTTGCTCCGGTCGCCATTGTAGCGTTGAGGAATGAGCGCGTTCTTGATGGCGCTGCCTAACGAGAGGCCTTTGATTCGTTGCGCAGCCCAGTCAGCGGAGATTTCCTTGCAGCTCATTCCCCACACCTTTTCGGTGTAGCTCTTGAAGAACGTGTTAAAGAGCCGTTTGCCGAACTGGTTGCTCACCCACTCTTCGAAATTGCGCGGGTTTCGCACCGGAAAAAGGCGCGCTTTCAGCCACGACAGGATGCAAAGCGTGGACCTGAAGATGCCAAGCTTGAGCAGCGCTTCGACCGGCTTCAGCGGATACGAGAAAAACTTGCCGCCGTAAAAAATGCGCGACGAGCGTGCGCGAACCAGCATATCGTCAGGCAAAATCTCAGTCCAGAGGTCTTCGACCGCTTTGGATTTGGAAAAGAAACGGTGCCCGCCGATGTCGAAGTGAAAACCCTTGTAGGTGACCGTGCGCGAAATGCCGCCCACGTAAACCGGATCGGCCTCAAGAACGATGACGTCCACGTCCTGCTTTGAAAGCAGATAGCCTGCGGTCAAACCCGCTGGTCCGGCACCGATAATGGCGACTTTGGTTTTCATCTTCTTCTACGCAACCCAATTGCCTCGGGTGAAATTCCAGACGTACCAACCCTGTACGCATAGCCCAGCAGCGCTGAGCAACACCACTGCCGCGATGCCGAATGCCCGCGCGAGCATCGGCGGCGTACGAAATTGACGCAGAAAATTCAAAAATGCCAGCACGATCAACGCGTGCACAGAAAATTCGTAGCGGAGCATGCTTTCCATATCAACGCAGGCCACGCCGCTGACAGAGAGGTAGTAGATCGTGGCTGCGCAAAAATAGATGCCAACGCGCGTCGCCCAGTTAGTTCGGTCCCAGAGCGTGGCAGGGCGCGACCACAGTTTACCCGGCGCGGCGGGGGCGCGCCGGAACGCGATGACTAATTCGCAAACTAGGACAGCGACAAAGAGCAGGGCGCCCAGCGTCATCGCCATTTGGCTGGCCTCAGTAGGATTATTTAATGCGGGAACGAGCCAGCGATAATTAGAGGGCTTAAACACCGCCAAATAATCGGGCTCAATCCCCCAGCCGGCTGCCTGTGTAAGCATATAGATGTCCCAGTGGCCCCAGTGCAATTGACAGTAAACGAAAAACACGATGGCGCCGCACATCGCCACAATTGTCAGACCGATTGCCGACCTATGCTTTCGAACCCATTTCCACGGCTTGAGCAAACCACGCCATCCAGTTTGAAAAACCGCGCACACTAAAGGGAAAGCGGCGCACACGATGCCAACAATTCGCGCGGCGGACATAACGATCCCGTGCATCGCCGCCAAGACTTTCGCAGCGCGCCCGTCCGCAGTGCTCCAGTAAATGAAGCCAAGCACGGCCATCAGGAACAGCGATTCCGAATAACCGGCGATCAAAAAGAATGCTGCCGGATGCGCAGCGATTAATAATGCGCCGCAAATCCGGAGCGCCGGGTAAATATTCCAACGCTTGCAAAACAGGAAGAAATAAATCCAGAACCCCCAGGCAGCGAGTTGAGCGGTAATCAGGAGCGCAATGCCAGTGTCGATGTTGAGTCCATAGCGAAAGAGTGCGGCAATCGCAGGATAAGCGGGAAAAAATGCGACATTTGACACTTCCATCACTTTGTGATCGATGGGCGGGACAATGGTCTGGTACCCGCGATTGACGATGTTCATGAACCAATAGCTATCGTGCTGGATGAGCGCCGAGTAGCGATCCGACGCAGGTCCTTCCGGCGCAAGCAGGCCCACTGCCATTGCAAGCTGCAGCAGCGTCACTGCTAACCCCGCGAGCACAGGCTTGAGCAACCACCGCAAGCGGGTCATCACATCACAATCGCAGAACGTAGCTCGATTGCTCGCGAAAGTCCGCCATTCGGACGGACTCGCCCTGTAGCGAGCTTTTGGCTCCGGAACAGCCCCGCCAGTAGGAAGCGCTGCGGAGAAAGGAAATCCGGCGAGATTGCAAGAACTTGTGTGACTTTCGGCAGAGGCAATCTCGGATCGCATTGTTTACAGTCGGTGTTACGCTGATTTGCGTGGCAGAGTTTGACGTCAGCCACGCTTCGTTTATTCGCGAGAATGTGTTGCCACCCTGTTCTCGCGTGCGCTTGATGGACTCCGCTTCACTGTTCATCGAGCAGTTGGCGAGATGCCCTGCGACCGGAGATCACCAGCACGATCTCGCCTTTCGGCGGATGCGCCTGGTAATGTGCAAGGAGCTCGCCCGCGGTGCCGCGGCGGAATTCCTCAAATTTCTTTGTCAGCTCTCGGGCGACGCAAAGTTGCCGCTCCGGCATGATATCGGCGCAGGCGGCGAGCGTTTTCGTTAATCGATACGGCGACTCGAAAAAGATTGCGGGTTCATCCCCTTCGGCAGCCACTCGCAATTTGCGCTCTCGCTGTCCGCTTTTCACCGGAAGAAATCCACGGAAAGAAAATTCCTCAGCTGAAAATCCGGAGCCGACAAGAGCGGTCAGAATCGATGATGGCCCGGGAATGATTGTAAATGCGAGTTTGCGTTTGATGCATTCGCGAATGAGGCGCGACCCCGGGTCTGACAGTCCCGGCGTTCCGGCGTCGGTAATCAGCGCAATCTTTTCGCCGCGCGCGAGGCGCTGGACGAGCTCTGCCGTGCGCATCGCTTCATTATGCTCGTGATAACTGATGAACGGCTTTTTGAGTCCGAAATGTTTCAGTAACATTCCGGAATGCCGCGTGTCTTCAGCGGCGATCAGATCGGCGGATTTCAATACATCCAGCGCGCGCAACGTGATATCGCCCAGATTACCGATCGGTGTGGCGACGATGTAAAGCATGTCCGATCATCGCGTCGGAATTCATTCTTCGCCATTCAATACACGAGCGGACAGACCTAGGGAGCCTTTTTCGGGCGCCAACACAAAGCCGAAAATGCTTCACGAAGCGAATCCAAAGAGAGGAAAGGAGGCGCCATGAGAAGAAGCATTTATCTACCGGCGGTGGCCGCGCTCATGTTGGCTGGCTGCACCGAGGAACCGACGACGATAACTACGACTACAACGACACAACAAGTAACAACGACCGGGCCAGGTCGGGAGGTCGTGGTAGCCCAACCGCCGCCACCAGTTCGCGTTGAAACTCAGACGGTGGCACCTGGACCAAGATACATCTGGACAAGCGGCTATTGGCGATGGACCGGAACCAATTATGTGTGGGTGCCGGGGACTTGGGTAGTCCGCCCGACACCAACCGCAGTTTGGGTGGAAGGACATTGGCTGCGTCGTTCTCGCGGCTGGGTATTCATTCCAGGCCATTGGCAGTAAGCAGTACGCAAATTGGTTATCAGTCAGCGGCGAGAGGCTATCGGAACAGATAACCGATAACTGTTAAGCGACCGCAACGCTGCGCCTCACCAGCCCAGAATCTTTGCAAAGATCAATGGCGCAACAATGGTTGCATCGGATTCGATGACAAATCGCGGCGTATCGACGTTGAGTTTTCCCCACGTGATCTTCTCGTTAGGCACTGCGCCAGAGTACGATCCGAAGCTGGTTGTGGAATCACTGATCTGGCAAAAATACCCCCACTCTGGCACCGCCATGCTGACCACGTCCTGATTTAGCATGGGCACCACGCAAATGGGGAAATCGCCTGCGATCCCGCCGCCGATTTGGAAAAAGCCAATGGAGGATTCCTGCGACACCCGGCGATACCAGTCTGCGAGCGCGATCATGTACTCAATCCCGGAGCGAACCGTATGCACATCGGTGATCGCTCCGGTAATGCAGCGCGCGGCATAAATATTTCCCAACGTGGAATCTTCCCAGCCGGGCACAAAAACCGGCAGGTCCTTGTGCGCGGCGGCGATCGTCCAGCTGTCTCCGGGATCGATCTCGTAAAATTTCTTGAGCCGACATTCTTTCAAAACCTTGAAAAGAAATTCGTGCGGGAAAGCGCGCTCTTTTTTCTTCCCGGCGGCGATCCATTCGTCTATGACCACTCGCTCAATTCGGCGGATGGCTTCCTTTTCCGGAATGCACGTGTCGGTGACCCGATTTAAATGGCGACGGAGCAGTTCTTCTTCCTGTTGCGGACTCAACTCGCGATAATTCGGAAGACGGACATACTGGCTGCGTGCGACCAGATTGAAAAGGTCCTCTTCCAGATTCGCTCCGGTGCAGGCGATGGCATGGACTTTGTCCCCGCGAATCATTTCCGCCAAAGAAACGCCCAGCTCAGCGGTGCTCATGGCGCCGGCGAGCGTGACCATCATTTTCCCGCCGTTGTCCAGATGCGCGATGTAGGCATCGGCAGCGTCTTTCAAGACCGCAGCGTTGAAGTGCCGGTAGTGGCGATCAATGAACTGGCTGATGCTGCCCATTTTTACTCACCAATTTTTGCAATGGCTGCTACTGCTTTTGATGCAAAACTTTTGCCGCGGCAGTCAAGCGTTAATCGCGTTTTTGCTGAAAATTTCTCACGGCACGGCGGCAAGGATCGGGCCTGCCAGGATCTCCGGTGCTACACCGAGTAAAAGAACTGTCGCAGCGAGCACAGCTACCGCGGCTCGCGAAAGCAGAGCGGACGGAACGATATCGACTGGTCGCGCGGCGGGAAGTGCAGGCTCATCGACGAAAATCGCCTTCAGTACCATCACGTAATAGTAGAGCGAAATGAAACTGCCAAGAAGCGCGACTCCCACGAGCCAGAGCAAGCCCTGGTTTGCGCCAGCGCGTAGCGCGACACTAAACAGGTAGAATTTCCCAAAAAATCCGGCAAGCGGCGGGATGCCTGCGAGCGAGAGCATAAAGATCGCCATACATGCCGCGAGCAAGGGAGAACGGGAAACCAATCCATAAAAGTTTGAGTAATCGTCGCCGCCGGTTTCGCGCCGCACCAGACTAACAACGCCGAATGCGCCGACGAGCGTGAAGGCGTAAATGGTGGTGTAAAACAACGCCGCGGAAAACCCGTCGCGACCACCTGCGACGAGTCCGATCAACGTGTAACCGCCGTGTGCGACTGCGGAATAGGCGAGCAGTCTTCGCACGTTCGACTGCGCCAGCGCGACGACATTGCCGACGACGATTGACAATGCTGCCAACGCTGCGAGCACCGGCGACCAGCCCGCGAGCAGCGCGTGCCAGCTTGCGCTGCCCTGCACGGGCGCAAATCCGATCAGCACAATTTTTCCCAGCACGACAAACGAGGCGACCTTTGATCCTGAAGCAATGAACGCTGCGCTGGGAACCGGCGCGCCCTGATACGCGTCCGGCGCCCACAGGTGAAATGGCGCGGCAGCGATCTTGAACGCAAAGCCGACGAGCGTCATCACGATTCCGACGGCAAGCAACGGCTGCGCGGACGTCATCGCCAGTTTTTGTGAAATCGCTGCGAGACCAGTCGTTCCCGACATGCCATAGATCAAGCTGATTCCGAAAAGCGTGAACGCGCTCGAGGTGCTGCCGAACAAAAAATATTTCAGACCCGCTTCGGCTGAGCGGATGTCACTTTTATCAAATGCTGCCATGACGTAAAGCGACAAGCCGAGCAGTTCGAGCCCGATGAAAATCATGAGCAACTCTTCGCTGCCGACCAGCAGCATGAGCCCGACCGTCGCCAGAAGAACAATGGCCAGATATTCGCCGGCGTGAGGCAGCCCATTTTGTGATGCAGTAAGGAGAACTGTGAAAAATGCGAGCGCGATGCAGATGAATTTGAAAAGAGAATTCAACGGCGTGACCACAAGCATGCCCTGAAAAAGGATCACGTTCCGGGGCAGCATTACCACAGCGACGGCTGCAATGATCAGGCCAGCCGCGGCAATGAATGAGCACAATCCTGCGTTGGCACGCGTGCCTGCTGCCCTGGTGGGCGGGCTTGCGGAGGACACGCCTGTTACTGCAGCCGCGCGCCTGCTCGTTAGGCCAATCGCGAGCACCAGGAGAGCTGTGAGCGCGACGATCGCTTCGGGCGAAACCAACTTGAGAAGCTCGAGGTAAGACATGGCTAAATCTTTGCCTCCTTCGCCAAGGCTACGGCGGCCAAGGAAGCGTTAAATCGCCTGCTCGCGAAGTTTCGGAGTTGAACCGGACATTTCATTTCAAAAATCTCATCGTCTCCACCGCCGGCATGATGCGATCGAGCAACAGTTTCGGATAAATTCCCACGGCGAGAGTTGCGAACATGAGCAGGCAAGCGCCGCATTTTTCCGCGACCGTGATGCTCTCTTGCTCATTCCAATCCTGGTCGAGCGCTACCCGGCCTTCCTGCACGCGGACGCCTTCAGGTTTGTCGGCAAAGAACGATTGCTTCAGCGCGCGCAATGTGAATGCAGCAACGAGCACCATGCCCGCACCGGTGATCCAGACCGCCAGCGGATAAGTTTTCCATGCGCCGATCAGAATCGTGATTTCGGCTGCGAAACCGCTGAAGCCTGGAATGCCCATCGACGCAGCCGAGGCGATCACAAAGGTAAATGCCGCAAATGGCAGCACGCGGCTCAGATTCATCCCGGCAAGCGCGTCGAGTTCGCGCGTGTGCGTGCGGCGATAGATCATGCGTCCAGCAACGGCGAAAAGCAGGGCCGCGATAACGCCATGAGAAAACATTTGCAGCACCGCGCCTGAAACACTGAGCGATGTTGCTGCCGCAAGCCCGAGCAACACAAAACCCATGTGGCTTACGCTCGAATAACCGATCACAAATTTCAGATCACCTTGGCGAAGCGCCACCGCCGCGGCATAGATAATCCCAATGACCGCCAGAACGATGATCCATTTGCTCCAAATCTGAAATCCCTGCGGGAAAAGATTCATCGCCACGCGGAGCCCCGCGTAAGAGCCGAGTTTCATGACGATGCCCGCCAGCAACATCGAGCCGGCTGTAGGCGCAGCGACGTGGCCAGTCGGCGCCCACGTGTGCAGCGGCCAGATGCCAGCGAGCACGGCAAATCCGAGAAACAACACGGGAAATGCCCACGTCTGCAGATGCGGCGGGAACTGGAATTGCGACAGCTGCCCCAGATCCAGCGAGCCAGCCGTTACGTAGGCTACAAGGATCCCCACGAACACAAGCATGCCCCCAAAAAAGGAGTACAGCGTCAGCTTCATTGCGCCGTATTCCTTGTTGGTCGAGCCGAAGAAAGCGATGAGAAAATATTTCGGCACGATCACCAGCTCGTAGAACACGAAGAACAAAAATAAATCGGCGCTCAGGAAAACTCCGTAGCAGCCGCCCACTACGAGCAGTAACCAGAAGAAAAATTCGTTCTGCCGATCTTCGACGTCCCACGAAAACAGCACCGTGCTCACCGCCGAGATGCCCGTCACGAGAACCATCGTCAGGCTGGCGCCGTCGATCGCCAGATGATAATTCATCCCCAGCGCGGGCACCCACGGCACGCGCACGATTGTGGTGAAGTGCGCAAGATTTTCAATGGGCGTGCGAACAAACATCAGTAGCGTGAGCGCCAAGCCGGCGATGGTTGTGACTAGTGCGATCCAGCGTGCGAGCGCGCGGGGCAAAAGAAGTGAGAGCACTGCGCCTGCGACCGTGATGTAAA
>QHOF01000262.1:0-1695 GCA_003219335.1 Verrucomicrobiota bacterium
TCCCGCAAGTGCTTCGCTTCGCGATCCAGTTCTGTGACGGAATGAATCACGCAGTGGCCAAAGGCATCAAAGTACACCGTGATATCAAACCGCGGAACTGCCTCATCACAGAGGACCATACGCTCAAGGTCACCGACTTCGGGATGGCGAAAGCGTTCGATGACACAAGACCCGCCAGCGCGAAGCACGAAAGCGCAACAGAAAAGGTGCGCGATTTGAACGTCAGCGACACCCGTACGGGAACGGGTGCGGGCACATGCACCCACATGGCGCCGGAGCAATTCGATGACGTGAAGCAAGTCGACATCCGGGCGGACATCTACTCCTTCGGCGTCGTGCTGTTTCAGATGATTACAGGGAAGTTGCCCTTCGTAGGTGAAACGTGGGAGGACTACAAACACCAACATCAAACGCGAGCGCCCCTTCCCCTCCCGAATTCCGTCCCACCTCTCCTCATCGAGGTGGTGAACACTTGTCTCAGTAAAAATCCTTGGAATCGATTTGCGGACTTCACCGCGTTACGGCAACAGCTGGCGGAGGTCTACGAGGACCTGACAGGTACTCGAGCCCCGTGGCCAGTCGTAGGAGCCAAACTGGATGCCGTGGAGTGGTCGAATAAAGGGGTGAGTCTGAGCCACTTACAGCGACATGCAGAAGCTCTCGGCTGCTATGATCAGGCGCTCGGCCTCAATCCTCAACTGAAGGAGGCATGGAACAACAAAGGCTCGGTACTGAGAGCCCTGGGGCGGTACTCAGAAGCCCTTGGTTGTTATGATTACGCGCTCAGTTTCGACGCAAAGTTTGCTTTGGCGTGGAACAACAAGGGATCGACGCTGGAACATTTAGGGCAGCAGGCGGAGGCGCTCGACTGCTATGATCAGGCGCTCGGCCTCAATCCCGAACTCAAGGAGGCATGGAACAACAAAGGCTCGGTGTTGAGAACTCTAGGGCGGTATTCAGAAGCCCTCGCCTGCTACGAACACGTCCTCACACTTGATCCACGCAACCCGGAGGTATGGTCGCACAAGGGATGGACATTGCAAGCCTTTGGACGACATGCGGAGGCAGTCGCGTGCTATGATCAAGCGCTCACAATGGAGCCGTACAACGCAGAGGTGTGGTCCCGTAAGGCCCGGTCGCTGCAAGCCCTGGGACGGCACACAGAGGCATTGGCCAGCTATAACCACGCATTTACCCTTGACCCCCACATCGTATCAAGTAAATTCGGGCGCTGGGTGGCACGGGCCTTAGCGCTATGCCAACGGCTCATCAATGTAACCAGTAAATCAGCCGATCAGAAATGCGAACAGCAACAATGCTCAATAGTATAGGTTGGAGCTCGTAACAGGAGTGGTCATTAAACTGTAGTCATTTTGAAAGGAGGACAGTTGCTATGCGGTTTCTAATTAAAGTGTTGTCTACTTTGGCCGGCTTTATTTTTACAGTGGGAGTGCCGTCGCAGGGCTCAGCTCAGGAAGCACGGTCCGCCACCGTTGGTACAGTGGTGCTTGCCCGAGAAACTCGAACTCCCGCCATGAATCCCGGATGGTACGATAAGGAGCGAAATCGAGTGATCGCGCAGGCCACTCCGACTAGCCCTACACCTCCGAAAGATACTAAACCTACAAGAAAAACCAAAAGTCCCTCGAAGCACCAGAGTTAACGTAAAGATTCCTGCGTTGGGACCATGAACTC
>QHOF01000262.1:1835-2349 GCA_003219335.1 Verrucomicrobiota bacterium
ACTGCGCTTCTCGGAGACAAGAGAGATTTGGAAACATTGGCTGCCCTTTGGCTGAAGCGGTCTCAGGAAAAAGCCAATTCCGATTTCCCAATCGGCCCGGGCGATGTGGTGGAGATCTCTGTCCCCGCCATCGAAGAACTGCGTAGCCGAACGGTCCGCATCTCCGGCGATGGAACGATCTCTCTTCCGTTCGCGGGGAAAATCGACGCGGCGGGGTCAACCGAGGAAGGGTTACGCCAGGTCATCACCGAGCGGCTGAAGCAATACATGTACAGTCCGCGAGTTGTCGTCTTCGTTAAGGAATACCACAGCCGCCAAGTAGCGGTGCTTGGGTCCGTGACGCGACCGGGGGTTTATAGCATCAGTACCGGTGCTGATACGCTGCTCGATGTGATCTCTCAGGCCGGCGGCATCGCCCCGGTCGCGGACCCCAAGATCTATTTCATCCCCGCCGAGCCGGCAGAGGGCGGCCAAGGCACCCAGATTGCCGCCAGTCTACCGCAGAACATTTTGC
>QHOF01000262.1:2397-6277 GCA_003219335.1 Verrucomicrobiota bacterium
TCTTTCGGCGGAAACCAGCAGTACCTATCGCTTCAAGTGCGTCCGGGCGACGTCATCATGGTTCCCGGCGGCGGGCAAGTCTTAGTCGAAGGATGGGTGGAGAAACCAGGCGCCTATCCGGTTTCTCCAGGACTGACAGTCGCCGGAGTTGTGGTTCAGGCTGGCGGACCCATGTTTCCGGCCGATGTTAATGCGGTCAAAGTGATTCGCCCGGACAAGGGAGGAAGTAAGAGTTTTATTGTCGCGGATCTGCGAAAGATCAAACACGGGGAGGCCTCCGATATAACGCTTCAAAGCGGCGACATCGTCGAAGTGTCCGCGCAAACCTCAAAGCTAATCCCCTACGGACTATATGGTTTCTTTTCAACCTTAATAAAAATCGGGATTGGGGCAAATATTCCCCTCGTAAAATAGTAAGAATGGAACAAGTCAATCAGCCGTCACCCTATTTTATCAGGCGCACGCTTCGACCGGAGAATCAGACGATCGATCTTCACGAATTTTCGGTGGTCGAGGATCAAGTCCTCCCTCTCCGCGATTATTGGCTGATCATCAAACGCCACCGCTGGCTCATCCTGAGCTGCGCTCTGGCGCTATTCATCGGCGCAACGCTTTATACGTTTACCCGGACTCCTCTGTACACCGCAGACGCGACCTTGCTGATAGAGCGCAAAGCGCCCCAGATCTTAAAACTTCAGGACGCGCGCGCGGATTCGGTCGATTATAACGATTACAACAATGAATTTTATAAGACACAGTACGAAATTCTGAAGAGCCGCGCGCTGGCCGAGCGGGTGGTTCGGGACGAGGGGCTCGAGAGCCATCCGCTATTTGGCGGCGGTAAAACTAATGATGCGGCGAAAGAGGGACTCGTCGCCGGATTTTGGAAAGAACTCAAAAATTGGGCCAAAGGTTTTATGCCGGCCACACCCACACCCAGTACCCCAGACCCTATCCCTCTCAGCACCCGGCTCGCAGGCAGTTATCTTTTGATGTTGGAAGTCAGGCCCGTTGTCAGCACGAGCCTGGTCGTGATCAAGTTCACCACGCCCGACCCCGCGCTTTCCGCGCGTCTGGCCAATGCCCATGCATCTTCCTACGTGCGCTATGGCATCGATCTCCGCTCGCAGACGAATAGTGAGGCTAGTGAGTTCCTGCAGGAAAAACTCACGGAGTTAAAAGAACGGGTGCAACAATCTGAAGCGGCGTTGAACAGCTACCGCAAGGAAAAAGGAATTATCTCGGTCGATGATAAATCGAACGTCATCATCGAACGGCTCCTGGATCTAAACAAAGGTCTGACCGCGGCCGAGGGCGACCGGATCGCCTGGGAAGCCCAAGTGCGCGCGGCTCGAGGGCGCAACGCCGATGAAGTGCCTTCGGTGCGTAACAGCGCCGTCATTGGCTCGCTTAAAGCGGAGCTTGGGAAGTTCGAAGCGGAATACGCCTCTCTGGCAAAGGAATTCAAGGCCGGATATCCGCCCTTGGACAATGTAAAGACTCGGCTTGAAGAGACGCGGCGTCACCTGAACAGCGAAATTGACAAGGAAGTGAAAGGCATTGAAGCGGGCTTTGCCGCCGCCAGAAACAAGGAATCAGAGCTGCGGGTCGCGATGGAGGATCAAAAGAAAGCCACCCTCAACCTTAAAGACTCCGCTGTGCAGTACGCGATCTTGGCGCGGGAAGTGGACACCAACAAACAACTCTACGACGGCGTGCTCCAGCGCTTGAAGGAGATCGGCGTCGCCGCAGAGGTGCGCACCTCGAATATCTATGTTATGGGAAAAGCCCTGCCGCCGGGCTCGCCCTCCTACCCGGACAAGCGACGGAGCATGCTGCTGGGCGTGTTGTTAGGTCTGGCCGCAGGCATAGGCCTCGCGTTTTTCCTCGAGCAGCTCGATAACACCCTCAAAAGCCCGGAAGAGGCGGAGCGTTACTTGCGCCTGCCGAGCCTGGCCATGGTGCCGGATTTTGTCTCCGTCAACGGGACCAACGGCAGTTATGTTTCGCGGCTGTTAAAATCGGCACAAGCGGAATTGCCCGTATCGGCGCGCAAAGCGGCTAAGGCTAAACATGCAGACAGTTCGGTTCTGTTGGACCATCATTCTCTCTCTGTCGTCGCGGAAGCGTACCGCTCGTTTCGTTCGGCGCTGCTGTTGTCACAGGCCGGCGGACCGCCGCATACGATCCTGGTGACCAGCGCCGCGCGCGGTGAGGGCAAAACCACCACATTGGTGAATAGCGCGATCGTCTTCGCCCAGCTCGGTATTCGGGTCTTGATAATCGACGCCGACCTCCGCCGCCCGCGCTGTCACGCCCTGTTAAGAATGGAAAACTTGGCGGGCCTCTCGGATCTTCTCGCTGGACAGATCGAGCTACAGAGCGCGATTAGGCCTACCTCGGCAGAAAATCTATCTTTTATCAGTGCCGGGGCCCTGCCGCCCAACCCGGCCGAACTTTTGGGCTCTAAGAAGATGCACGATCTGTTGGAACAGCTTCGCGAGCAGTTTGAGTTTATCTTCGTCGACTCTTCTCCCTTGATGGCGGTCAGTGACGCAGTTTTTCTATCGACGATGGTCGATGGCACCTTGCTCGTGATCAACCGCAGAACGCCGAAGCCGCTGCTACGAAAGGCCCGCGCGCGACTGACTACGCCGCATAGCAAAATTCTTGGCATGCTGCTGAACCGCATCAATATTCATAACAACGAATACGGCGGTTATTATCAGCAGTACTACGAATATTATTCTCAGGATCCGCCAGCAATAACTGATAACGCCCCCGCACTTTCAGAAAATGGCCATGGCCGTCTTTCGCGAAGAAGTCGCCTTAACGGGAGCTTCCCCGTAACTTTGAAACCTGTAGCGAGCGAGAAGTCGAGCAACGGAGTCTCCACAGGAGCATTGGATGTAGTGCGTGCCAAGCTTGGTGAGGCCATGGGACCGATGGCGTCACTGGTTCTCCGTGATAGTATCCGCGCTCTCGGCGAATCCTCAGAATCTTTTCCGGAAGCGAAGCTTGAAGTACTTGTCCAACACGTTAGTCAGGAAATTTTAGACGACTACCAGCGGCAGCGCTTCGAGGAAGAGACGTTAAAGGAGATCAAAAAAACTACTGAGCAGCACGGCGCAGCTCAGCCCGATGGGCCGGTCAAAGCCGACTCCGCAATCTCCAAAAAAAAGCCAAATGGAACCGCCGTCGACAATCCTTCTCTGACTTCAGAGCCGGCGGCGATACAGGAGCCGCGCGATGGGGCCGACGGCGCAACGGCGTCCGGCGCCGCTTCAATTTCCGAGAAAACAAGCGAGGCGCTCCCGCACAGGCCCAGCAAAAATCCCGCTGCGATTCCCAAGCCAGCCACGAAGAAGACGATGAACAAGGAGTCTCGCGAGGAATTGTCGCCGGAATTTTTAAAGCTTGTGATTGTAAGGCTGACTCAGGCCATGGGGCCGATAGCGCCGCTGGTGCTACGTGAGCATATCAGTGCTCTAGGTGAAACCCTCGAGTCTTTCCCTCAGGCGCGGCTCGAGGAACTTGTCCAGCGGCTTTGCAAGGAAATCGTGACCGACTCATTTCGCCAACAGTTCGAAGAGGAGATGGCCAAGCTGACCTCTGACGTTTGACCTCTGATGTCTGGCGAGTAGCGGCTGACAAATGGCTAATGGCCGGGAGCAGGAGCACAAAGCAAGGAGCTAAAGGCAAAGAGCACTTCATTGCGGATTGCTGATTGGTGACCATTTGCGATTTGCTATTTGCCATGTGCTACTCCCTGATCCCTGATCTCCGGTTTTATGGCGATCACCGCGACGCGTTTTCTCAAGCGAGCACCGAAAAACTGCGTTATGTTGGCCGTGTATTCCGACATTGGCGGAGTGGCGGT
>QHOF01000263.1:0-6005 GCA_003219335.1 Verrucomicrobiota bacterium
CAAGGTCGTCATGGAGACGCCACGCATACACTTTTCCAATTCCCGGCACGGACGCGAGAATGGCAATCGGATCGCTTTCGCCACGGAGACGATCCAGCATGGCGAGCCGGCCGTGCAGCAAGACGTCGCGAATCGAGCGCGCGATGCTGATGCCGACTCCTGGAATTTGTCCAAGGCCTTCGATTCCCTGCTCGGCAAAAATGTCGGCAACCGAGCGCGACAGACGGCGAAGCGCGTTTGCAGCGTGCCGATACGCCTGGACCCGAAACCGGTTGGCCCCTTGCTCGACAGCAACCTCATCCAGCCGTCCCGCGATCTCGATGTTTGGACTCGGATTCACATTAGTTCCTCTTACTCTTACTCTTACTCTTACTCTTACTCTTACTTCAACCCGACCGCGCCGAAGGCAGACCTCACCGTTTAACCAGTCATGGCGCGCCGTGGAAAATATTGGGCAACCGCTAGGAACAACATCACCGCTTTTTCTCGCCGCGGGCCGGAATACACGTCGGCGTAAAGCAAAATGCTGTCTACTCCAGCGCGGTCCAGGCATTATGGCTGGCTGTGCTCTGATTTATCTTTGATGCAACCTGCCCTTTTGTTGTAGAGCCATTCAATATAGCACCGCCAATCAAAGCATCGAAAAATCCGTAAACTAACCCTATCACGCTGCCGATGGGCGAAATGGTATAACCTTGATACACCTTGCCGATGAGTGTGGGCTCTCCTGTGGCGCCATCAAATGCGATGACCCACCAGGTAAGCAAGAATAGTCCAACTCCCCAAAATATGCCGCAAGTCAGCGCGAATGCTCTAATGTTCAATTTCATACTCGATTCTCCATTGGTTGATTTATGTCTGTGACGAAATGATTCCTAGCGAGAAAAAGTTTAGCCACCGCTGGCCAGCCGCGGCAGGTAAACTGTTGCAAGCGTGGTAAGAGATCGAGAACTTCATCGCATCGTTAGGCCTTTACCTCAAGTCGTCCAGTACCTTTCGACAAACCGAACTGAGCTATGTGCGAGCGGGGCATTCTGCGCCTCCTTTGTGGCAGGATCAGTTGTGGAATCAGCACGAGGAAATTCCGTCGCTTGCCGTGCAAGTAGTTCGGTCGCCTAGACCACCGATGACGTAGAAACAAGGCGTATTCTGCTAAGCAGACTAAATAACGGAGCAATCTTTGCTCATGCGCAAGGAAGTTTACGATTTGCACATCACTGCGTTTACGCGCTGCGATCAACAAGCCATGGCACTCGTCATCGCATCAGAGCCTTCAACATATCCAGTTGTTCTTCTGCAGTGAATACTCCTTTCTTCAACGCGTTGGTGAATAGCGGAATCCACTCGGGGTGTGTCGAGGCCTGCAGGGCCGTTGACTTGGTTACCGTCCTTCCACCATGCGAGTCTAATCTCCTCGCCACCGTCTTTAACGTAGATGCGTTCCAGGCAGATCGAGTCGTTTGGCACGCCTGACCATGCACACGCGAGAACGTAGCAGTAGTCAGTCTCCTTAATGGCTCGTGACTTAGCTTCTTGTTCAGTCATAGACGGTTTCAGTGAGTAGGAGAGAAGAAAATCTGCAGCACGACGTCATTTTAGCGCCGCGCCGAAGGCAGACAAACCCAAATCGCTTCAGCTGCCCCAGCTGCTTTCGTCAAAGCCGCGCGATGGGCTGGTCGCCGCGGATGCGAGGAAAGCACGCGTGCGCCTTGCCAGCTTTTCGGTATCGGTTTCATCGAAAGCGTACCGCTCAGCTGCCATCTCGAAGGGAGAAACTCCCAGCCTGCGAAGAAATTTTTTCTCCTTTGGGCTTAATCCTTCGCTGTTCAATGCGCGCTTTTGAAATTGTGCGATCTTCTTTGCCAGCGCAGTCTGATCCGCCGCTCCGAACACCTTGAGCAACTGCTGAAAACTGAGGTGCAACGGAATGGTGGCAAGATCCACATCTGCAATTTCAGCGATGGCACTGGGCGGCATCGTGATTTCATTCGACACCGCGACTGAATGCCAGAAATCGGCGGGTCGATAATAGCCGATCTCAACACGATACGATCCATGCAGTCCCGATGTCGTTATGAAGCGCATGGTTGCCATCGGTTCGACCGCCACCCTGCTTTCTACGAGACCGTCTGCGGCAAGCAGCCGAAGATGGACTTGCCGATCCTCAGGCATCGCTTTTTCAAATACGGACGGCCAGTCGATGTTCCAGCTAACGAAAACTGTGCTCGGATCGCGCGCGATGGCGAACAGGATCGGTGGACCATAGATACGCGGTAGCCCTATATTGTCGCCGACATCGGGCGATTGAGAGTCTGTGGTAAATTGCACAACCGGTTTCCGGGAAACTTGGAAGCCGTCGCGGACCTTGGATGTTCGCGCGTTGCGTTTTGTTCTCCTTTCCGCCATTTTTGAGCAAGGTCGCGCAAATTAGTGAAAGGCCAACTGCGAAATTGGCGCGCAACACGGTTATCGAGCCAAAACATTGTGAGTCCAAAAATCGTCGGTCTGAAAGAACTTTCCGAGCGCTGCGAGAAGTTGCGGCTGACTGGGAGAAAGCTGGTGGCTACGAATGGCTGTTTCGATTTGCTGCACGTCGGGCACGTGCGCTATTTGCAAGCTGCGCGTGCGCTCGGTGATCTGCTCGCAGTAGGATTGAATGGCGACCGGTCCGTCCACGAGTTGAAAGGAAACGGACGTCCGATTACGGCTGAGAGCGATCGCGCGGAGATCCTTGCCGCGCTGGAATGCGTAGATCTGATCACAATTTTTCCACAAATCCGGGCCACGGAGTTTATCGCTGCGGTCAGGCCGGCCATTTATGTCAAAGGCGGTGATTACAGCTCGGAAACGTTAGACGAAGAGGAGCGCGCAGTTTTGACGGAGATCGGCGCCGACATTCGGCTGATTCCCTTTGAGACAGGTTACTCGACTTCGCGCCTGATCGAGCGCATATGCAAGAGCAACAGTTAAAAATTGCTGGCTGCTGCAATTCGCGTCCACTTGTAATGGGTGAAACGTAGAACAGTGGGAATGAAACAACTGCGAATCGGGATTCTCGGTTCGGGGAAAGGAAGCAACTGCCGGGCGATTCTGGAGCGGGTTCGCTCAGGCGACCTGGCCGCGGAAGTGCGCGTGGTAATTTCAGACGTGGTCGATGCGCCGATTCTTGATATCGCGCGAGAGTTTGGTGTTGCCAATGCGTATTTGCCGCCGGGCCAATTTCGCACCCGCTTAGAGCCGAGGGCAGAAGAAGAGCTGGTGAAAATGTTGCGCGAAGCCGGAGTCGAAGTCGTGGTTCTCGCCGGTTTCATGCGCGTGTTGCACGAACCGATGCTCAAGGCGTTCTCCCGTCGCATCATCAACATTCATCCATCGCTTCTGCCAAAATTCCCGGGGCTCGAAGCGTGGAAACAGGCGTTCGTGGCAGGCGAAAAGGTGACTGGCTGCACTGTGCACTATCTCGATGAACAAATCGATCACGGGCAAATTATCGCGCAGCGAGAGGTAGCCATTTTGCCTGCCGATACGCCGGAAAGTTTGCATGAACGAATTCAAATCGCCGAACACGAGTTGTACCCGGCGGTAATCGCTGAATTCTGCGAAAAACATCTTGAAACGGACCTGTAGCGGAAGCCGCGTCCTGTGTTATTCTGGTTTCGGCTCGCGCTTCAGGAGTTCTTCCAAGGCAACAGTCGGTTTTTTCTGCTCGTAAAGGTACACTTGATCGATGATGGGCGTGGCGATCTCCAATCGGCGTGCACATTCCCACGCGCTTCGCGTCGTAGGAACCCCTTCGGCCACGGTTTTCATAGACGTGACGATTTGATCGAGTGGTTCGCCCCGTCCAAGACGCTTGCCGACCGTGTGGTTGCGACTGCGCTCGCTGTAGCAAGTCAGAATCAGATCGCCCGCGCCGCTCAATCCAAAGAAAGCGTTCGCATTCCCGCCCATGGCAACCCCTAGCCGGGCAAGCTCGGCCAACGACCGAGTGACCAACGCCGCTTTGGAATTGTCGCCCAGACCGAGTCCATCGCTCATACCGGCCGCAAGAGCGAACACATTTTTCAATGCACCGCCAAGCTCGATGGAAGCGACGTCCTGGCTCGTGTAAATGCGAAAGTGCGGACTTCCCAGGTTACCTTGCAGACTCGCCGCGCAATTAACGTCATCGCAGCCAATCACGGTCGCAGTAGGAAGCCCTTGCGCAATTTCCACGGCGAGATTCGGACCCGATAACACAGCGATTGTGCGTTCCGGCAGAACTTCGCTCAAGATTTGGCTCATCCGCATCCCCGTACTGTGCTCGATTCCTTTTGTGCAACTCAGCAATACGGCGCGCGCACTGCCGACCGCTTTGCGCAGATGAGTCGCGATCTCGCGCAACGCCGTCGATGGCGTAACGAAAACGATCAGATCAGCTCCGGCGCAATCGCGTAATTCCGAGGTGATGCGCACCGACGAAGGTAATTTAACTCCGGGAAGATAGTCACTGTTTTCGCGCCCTTTTTGCATGCGGGCGGCGCGATCCACATTATGACTCCAAAGGCAAACTTGTCGGTCGCCTTTACCCCAGAGCCAGGATAATGCCGTTCCCCAACCGCCAGCACCCAAGATTGCTATCCTGTCAATCTTCACTTCCGAGTAAAGCGTGGTTCCTTGCCATGCGCCAGGCGAGAAAGATTTGAGCGATGCCGCCAGACCACCACCGCCGCGATAATGACCGAAAAGCAAAACAGCGGTTTGCGGTACGCTTGGTTTTGCCAGTTGATGACCAAAATCACCAGCGGCAGCGCGACTGCAGTTGCCACTGATGCCAACGAGACATAGCGTGTGAGCCAGAAAATTATTATCCAAACGGCGGCACCGATCAGCGCCGCGAGCGGCATCAGGCCGAAAAGTGCTCCAGCGGAAGTAGCTACGCCTTTCCCGCCCTTGAACTTCAGCCAGGGCGAAAAGCAATGTCCGATCACGCTACAAACCGCTGCTAGAACTCCGAACATTTCGGGCGAACTCAATTCCGGCCGCACGTCGGCAGCAATCGACATGGATATTTTTACTGCACCGAAGCCCTTCAAGAAATCTAAGGCAAATACCTGATAACCATATCGCTTCCCGAGAACCCGTACAACGTTCGTCGCGCCAATATTACCGCTGCCAGTCTTCCGGATGTCAATTCCTGCGATGCGGCCAGCTAGATAACCGAAAGGAATCGATCCCAATAAGCAACTTCCGGCCAGCGCGATCGCCAATGTCAGCATCGAATGGTGTAGCAAGGGCTGCTAGCTTACTTCCGTGGCATGGGCGCTGCCTCGTAAGTTATTCTTAGATAGCCAGATAGATATTATGGCAACGTCCGCTGGCGTGATCCCGCTTATACGTGCAGCTTGGCCAAGCGAGGTCGGCCGCAACCTTGCTAGTTTCTGCCTCGTCTCGGAACGAAGCCCCGCGATCATATCGTAATCCAGGCCATCTGGAATAGCTTGCTTCTTTCGGCGTTCGATCTGTCGATTCTGGTCCGACTGCCGAGTGGCGTAGCCCTCGTACTTGAAATCGGTCTCCACCAGGTCCCATATCGCAGTCGGGACGAGAGAAACGATCTCGGCAGGCAGGTTCTGCACACTAAAGCCCGGACGTTTAAATAGTTGCGAGATAGGAATGCCTTGAAACTTCGTTTCGACAGCAATCAGTCGCGCTTCACCGAGAAGGCGCATCTTCTCCTGAAAATGAGCGTATCGAGTTTCGCTGACTAACCCCGCGTTGAACGCAAGCCGGGTCAAGCGTTGATCAGCATTTTCGTGCCGTAGAAACAGACGATCCTCAGCTCGACTTGTAAACATGCGGTATGGCTCTTCGGTCCCTTTCGTGACCAGATCGTCAATCAGGACACCGATGTAAGCATCGCTCCTTTCCAGTACGAGTGGCGGACGGCCTAGAACTTTCAAAGCGGCATTGGCTCCAGCAATCAACCCTTGAGCTGCCGCTTCTTCGTAACCCGAGGTGCCATT
>QHOF01000263.1:6078-6601 GCA_003219335.1 Verrucomicrobiota bacterium
CCTGATCAGTCTGGTTTCCAGGGTAGGAAGGAGCTGGGTTGGCGGGAAATAATCATATTCGACGGCATAGCCTGGTCGCATGATTTCCGCGCGTTCGAGAGCCGGAATGGAATGAAGAAATTCCAACTGCACTTCGTATGGCAAACTGGTCGAGACCCCATTGACGTAGTATTCGCTCGTGTGACGCCCCTCCGGCTCAAGAAAGAGTTGATGGGAAGTCTTATCCGAGAATTTTACGACCTTGTCCTCAATCGACGGGCAATACCGCGGGCCGGTCCCCTTGATAAGCCCGGCATACAATGGCGACCGATGCAAATTGGCCCGAATGATTTCGTGTGTCTTGCCCGTAGTGTGAGTGATCCAGCACGGCAATTGTTCCACGTGGAACTTGCCGTCCCGAAAAAGATTCAGTGTAAAAATCTCGTTTTTTCCGAGCGTCTCCGACTCACAATGTAAAAATGCGAAGGTTGGCGGAGGCTCATCCCCCAGCTGAATCTCACACCGTGAAAAGTCGATTGATCGC
>QHOF01000269.1 GCA_003219335.1 Verrucomicrobiota bacterium
CGACGATGAGGACCTTGCCGTTGGGCAGCAACGTCGACGTGGCACCAACGTGTCCGTGCGAGAGGCTGCCAGTGGTCCTCCAAGTCCCGGTGACTGGATCGTAGAGTTCGGCGCTCGTACTCGCGAAGTCGCCGCCACCTGCGACGAGCACCGTCCCGTTGGGCAGCAACGTGGCCGTGTGACGAAAGCGTCCCGTGTTCAGACTGCCGGTGTTCTCAAAAGTAAAGGGTGCGCCCGCGCACGGCTGCAGGAGCATCAGCCCTGCACTTAAGAAAAACAGCGGAAACGCAATCCGCCCCACAAGGGTTGAAGTGGCCGGCCAAATAGCGGCGACTAAAGAATGCAATGTTTTCATAGTTTGTAGCCCCACGTTTTCATTCCTTCCATCTCCTTCCGCACCTAGCCCCGCGAAGCGGTTGGGAGTTGGCAAGTTGAGAGGAGATTGCTCAGCTTCTTATCTTCTAGAAAAAGCTTTTAGTTCTGTCGAGCCTATTTTTCATATATTCGGCGAACATAAGTAGTGTTGGTCAATTGCCAGTTTGTCGGCGCACATGAAAGCAGACCTAGCCGAATCCTCCGTAGCTCTCGTGAACTCGCCTTCCCGGCTTTCCTTTCGGAAGCTCGCTTAGTTAGTCGCGGTAAGTGTCAGATCGTTCCCGTCGCCGCCTTCGTAGTTGGCTTGGAAGTTGTTGCCGTTAATTGTAACAATGCTGCCATCGGGCAGGTTACTAAAGGTGCCGCTGATGGGATTAGCTGAGGTGTTACTGATCAAGGTTAGTACCATTCCCTGTGTCAAGACTCCCATCGTCTCGCCGCTCAGGGCAATCATCGCCCCGCTGTTGATGGTGACCCCGTTGGCAATTACTTGGTCGGTCCTAGCCCTGTTCTGCTTCGCCCTGAGCGTGCAAGTGTAGGTCGCATCGGTATCGAAAGTGAGCGCGCTTCGGATGGTGAGCGTGGCTTGCACAGTCGTTCCAGCTGCCGGGGCAAGGAACGCGCCAGTCCCACTGCCAGTGCCGACCGTTACCGCGCCGGAGATTTTTCCTTTCCCGCCCAAGGTTCCGGCGGTCACTTGCACAGGTCCGGTCCCTGTGGCTGAATAATTTCGGTTGTTTACGATTAATGTCCCGCCGCTCACTGTTGTACCGCCGGTATAAGTGTCGGTGAGGCTTGCATTGCTCAACGTAAACGTACCAGTCCCCACCTTGGTCAGCGAACCGGCGACTTTGCCGCTTGGTCCATCTTCTATCAGCCCCGAGAAGGTCGTGCTCAGATTATTAGTCCCGACGGTCAGATTGTTTGACCCCAAGAGAATCTCCCCGTCGCCTTCAACTGATCCAACCGTGACTCCCGGAGAATTGTGAGAGTCGATCGCGAGCGTCCCACTTCCGATGGGCCCCAAGAGTTCAACCCGTGCCGTGCCACCCTGCGAATTCCCCCGGAAAGAGATTGTCCCTCCGGAGTCTGCTACAGGCCCGTTCTCAGCGATCAGTGTGCAGTACTGGAATCGAGAAAGGATAACGCCGCGCCCGTAGACTGATTTGATAATGTGGCTTCCAAGGTTATGACAGCTTCATCAGCTGTCGCGTTGTTCAGGAAAACGACCGTTGCCTTCGACGAATTACCGAATTTACCGCCTTGGAAGGTGAAAGTGCCATGGTCGGCGCTCGAGTTACCAGCGAATTGCTGATGGCTTGGAAGCTCGCCACGCGGGACGTCGAGCGATATCGCATTTATTTTCCGGCGGTCGAACTGATCGAGCCGGCGACGGCGTCATGACAGGATTTCCCGTGTCTGACGTCTGCAGCTCTTCGACTCATCAGATTCTCGGTATCCGCTTCTTCAACGGCGATGTTGATGAAGCGGTCGCGTTGATGTTTGAACGTGGAGGTTTTATCGTGGCACCTTCCGGGACGTGTTTCGCGCGATTGCGCGAGGACGCACGATATCGGCGGGCCGTGCTTGCGGCTGATCTGGCGATCGCCGACAGCGGGTTGATGGTCCTTCTGTGGCGCTTGTCGCGATGCGAAAGCGTCCAGCGCCTTTCCGGTCTCAAGTATCTGAGACATTTACTCAGAAAGCTGAAAACCCGGGGGAGCGAAAAAGTTTTCTGGGTTCTTCCCACCGAGCGGGGCGACAAAAATTGTTCGATTGGTCGCGCCGGGAAGCGTGTTCAATTGAAACCGAGAATTGTTACGTCGCGCCGCGGTACGGAGTGGAAGTCGAAGATGGAAATCTTCTCGGGCTGATCGAACAACGTCGCCCCGTGCACATCGTCATCGCGATCGGCAGCGGCGTGCAGGAAAAGCTTGGATATTATCTGCGCGAAAATTTGTCGTATCGGCCAGCGATCCATTGCATCGGAGCTGCGCTCGGATTTATCACGGGCGATCAGGCGGCGATCCCCGAGTGGGCGGACCGGTTTTATCTCGGTTGGCTGTTCCGATCGCTTGCGCAGCCGCGCATTTTCATCCCGCGGTTGTGCCGGGCTTTCGAACTGCCGCGGTTGATTTGGAAATATGGCGAACAGTTGCCGCCAATGGCCAGTGCCAGTGATCTGTGATCAGTTGTCAGTACTCAGAAATCTGGCGCGGCAGCTGAGCTCCTGGTAACAACGGTCTCAGCAATCGCACAAATCGTTGCCTGTCATGTTGAGCGAAGCGAAACATCTTTGGTCACTGCTGCGGACGAACACTTCAAAAGACCATCTTGAGATTCTTCGCGAAGCCTGTCCTGAGCGAAGCCGAAGGGCTCAGAATGACACATGACTCCTCGTCGTAGCTCATTCACGGGTTTTCTTCTGGTGCTTCTGGCTGCGACCGTTTTCGCATGCACGAGCCCGGCGAAGGCAGAGTCACGTCCGAATCGAATGCCAACCCCAGCGGTTCTTCAATCGGACGCGCCGAAACAAGGCTTGGATTTTGTCGTGGGCGCTCACGGCCTCGATTCACTTTCGTTCAATGGACAATCGCTTCTGGTTTCGCCTGAAACCGGGGAGTTGCGGCCGCAGAAATCCGTTTTTCGTGCTGTGCTCGAAGCAATTCTTGCTCGTCCTTCACCACGGGTTGCGACGCCGAGTAAACAGACCAACACCGTCGATCTAAGTTGCCCTTGGGGACGCGTCTCCTGCGCGTACGGCAAACAAGACGATAGACTCACAATGAGAATTGAGGTTTCGAATACCAGCGAAGAACCACTCGACGACTTCTCCATTCGTTTGATGGAACTGAACTTTCCGCGTGTTCCCGATGGCGGCACCCTTGAGGCAGGCATGTTCGGGTTCGGCTTCAAAGGGCCGGAGTGGCCCCTGAATCGTTGGCCTCCTTCGATTTCGTCAGTTGCCGATCCACGGTTTGTCGTTCCCATCATTCGCGCGGATTTTGGGACCGGCGCACTTAATTTTTGCAGCGATGACCTTGAATGTTCCGTCGGCATACCGCGCACGACCAATCCGTCGGATGGCACCAGCTATCCGCTGGTGATGACGTGTCGCGATATAAAGCCGGGCGAGACGAAAACCTTCAATGTTTCTCTACGATTTGCCCGGGCGGGTTCAGATACGCAAGAGTTGTCGCGCGACGTTCTGGAGCGTTACGCAGGGAAGTATCCCTCCCAACTAAATTGGACAGATCGTCGCCCCATCGGAGCGATCTTTCTCGCCAACTCGGGAATCAATGCGGCAACCAATCCGCGTCGCTGGAGCTTCCACGCCGGTAACATCGATGTTTCCACCGAAGCAGGCAGAAGGTCCTTTCGCGAAGCTCTGCTTCGGTTGGCCGATTACGCCATCAGCCTGTTGAAGCGCACGAACGCTCAGGGGATGATCACCTGGGACCCGGAAGGTGAGGAGTTTTTGGGTGAGTGCTACTATGGCGAACCGGGCCTGGTTTCGCGTTTCGCTCCGGAAATGGAGTTCAAAGGCAATGGCGAGAAGAGCGTCATTGACGAATACTTTGAAATTTGAAAAATTCCGCGCAGCTGGATTGAAAGTTGGCGTCTGCATTCGGCCGCAACCAGTTGAGATGGTCGATAACAAGCCCGTGCACCAGGCAGCCGACGATGAGCGCGCGCTTCAGGTTTTAAAAGAGAAAATTGCCGACGCCAAAAACCGATGGGGTTGCACGCTTTTCTACGTGGATTCCACGGCGACAGCCGGCCGCTCGCTGGAGCCGGATGTGTTCAAGAAAGTGGCGGATGCATATCCGGATGTTTTGTTGATTCCAGAG
>QHOF01000270.1 GCA_003219335.1 Verrucomicrobiota bacterium
CGCCCGGTACTGGCAAGACGCACACGATTGCGAATCTTCTCGGCCATTTGCTGGCGCAGGGAAAGCGCGTGCTCGTTACCGCCCATACGCCCAAAGCGCTGCGCGTACTCAGGGAGAAGGTCGTCGAGCCACTTCAACCGCTTTGTATCAGTGTTCTTCATAACGACAAGCAGAGTCAAGAGGAGCTTCAGACGTCGGTGCGGAAGATTCACGTTCGCCTGAGCGACGATGACCGTCTTCTCGAACGAGATGCACAGCGTTTACGTGGAGAGCGAACGCGCATCCTTGAAGGGCTACGTGACGCGCGTCAGGGGCTTTTCGATGCCAGACAAGACGAAGTTCGCGATGTCGTTTTCGGCGGAAAATCTACGCGGCCTATTGACGCGGCCAAGCGAGTGAAGCAAGGCGTCGGCAAGGATGACTGGATTCCCAGCCCGGTGAACCTCGGCGAATCTCTGCCTCTTTCCCACGCGGAAGCGGTGGCACTTTACCAAACCAACGCTCGCGTCTCTCTCGCCGACGAACGCGAATTGGCACCAAGGCGGCCAGAACTGAGTACATTGCCGACGCCAAATGAATTTCGAAGCGCCGTTGAGGAAATGACCGCGCTGGCTGGCCAGAACCTTCGGCTGCGCGAGGAGCTTTGGGACTCTACGCGGGAACCGTACGACTTAGCCGAGTTTGACCGCATGTTAGAGCTGGCTAGCAAGACGATAGAGTTCCTCCGCGACAGCGCCCCTTGGCAACTGGAGGCTGTGCAAGCAGGGCGGGACGGCGAGCAGGCCCGCCGTGTTTGGGAATCGCTGGCGGAATTGATTGAGTCCACTTGGTGTGAGGTGCAGGAGTGTTATGCACTGGTCATGGAACACGGTCCGGAAGTTTCCGACCCGCGCCCTCCGCACGAACTGTTGGCGCTCGTTGACGAAATCGTCCAACAGCACGAAGCCGGTAAGTCGTTTGGTCTACTCGCGAAGCTGACCAAGCGCCACTGGTTCGAGTTCAAAGAAAAAGCTCGTATTGGCAACCGAGCTTTCGAGTTAAACAATTCGGCTCACTTACGGGCAGTACGCGCACTGCTGCGGATGAGCCAACTTCGCTTTGAGTTGGTTGCACGTTGGGAACGACTGATGGCTCGTCAGGGTGCCCTTGCATGTTCCGAACTGGGCGAAAAACCAGAGCAGGTCTGCAAACAGTTTGTGCCGCAAATCCAAGATTGTTTGGAATGGCACGTCTCCACATGGCAACCGCTCGAAGGTAAGTTTCAGCGCCTCGGCTTTCAATGGTCCGCGTTCCTAGACTCAACCGCACCAGAAGCGGGGGACAACGCGGAGCTTCGCCGAATCCGTCGTGCGGTTCTCGGCGATCTCGGCCCGATTCTTCAATCGCGGAGCGGTTGGCTTCGTCATAACCGACTTCTGGCAAAATTGCGTGCATGGTATGAGAAGGTGCCTGAGTCAGGCCAGTCCGAAGCACAAGCGACACAGCGGTTGCGCCAAGCTATGCTCGACGCGTCGCCGGTGGGCTATCAATCAGCATACGAAGAACTGGCGCGATTAAAGAACCTAGAATTAGACTTAGCGAACCGGCGTGAATTATTGGCACGTATTGCTCGGTCAGCACCCGGTTGGGCGTCGGCGATTGAGAATCGACTGGCACAACACAGTAAGCCGGAGCCACCGGGTGATCCGTACTCCGCTTGGGAATGGCTGCAGCTTCATGATGAGTTAGAGAGACGGGCGAGCGTGTCGCTCGACCAATTGCAACAGCGTATCGAAGCTCTCGGCCAACAGCTTCTTGACGTCACCGCCCAACTGGTCGAAAAGCAAACGTGGATGAACCAAATTCGGCAAACCGGCGCCGTACAAAAACAGGCGCTCGGTGCTTATGCGGCGATGCGAAACAAACTCACGAAGACCGGCAAGGGAGTTCGGGACGCCGAGCTTCGAGCCGCCGCGCGCCGGGAGATGGAAACAGCGAAAGACGCTGTGCCCGTCTGGATTATGCCTCTTGCCGAAGTGACTGAGAGCTTTGACCCACGTAAGACAAGGTTTGACGTGGTGATGATTGATGAAGCCAGCCAGTGCGACCCGACCTCGCTGTTCGCCCTGTACCTGGGAAGCCAAGCCATCATTGTGGGCGATGACGAGCAGGTCTCGCCGGTTGCAGTCGGTGAAAAAGTAGAGGAAGTGGTGAAGCTCATCAACACTTACCTCAACGGCGTGCCATTCAAAGAACTTTACGACGGTACTACATCCATCTACGACCTAGCACAGATTGCCTTTGGCGGAGTGATTCGGCTGACCGAACACTTCCGGTGTGCGCCTAACATCATCGCGTTCAGCAACGATCTCTCCTACAAAGGCGAAATCAAACCGCTGCGCGAGGCATCTTCGGTTCCGCTCAATCCGCACATTGTTCACTACCGAGTTCAGGGCGGACACGAGCGTGGGGACAACGTGAATGAGGTGGAGGCCGAAATCATTGCGTCGCTGATTTGTGCCGCCATTGAGCAACCGGAGTATGCAAAGAACGACGAGGGCAAGGCCACGACTTTCGGCATTGTGTCGCTTGTAGGGGATAAGCAGGCTTTGAAAGTAGACAGTATGTTGCGGCAACGGGTGGAACCCGCGGAGTATCGGCGGAGGCAACTCCTCTGTGGAGATTCGGCGCAGTTCCAGGGTGACGAGCGCGATGTTATGTTCTTGTCAGTCGTGGACTCTACGCCTGAGCAGCCACCGCTTTCCATGCGCCAAGAAGGGCCAAAGAGGATTTTTAAAAAGCGCTTCAATGTTGCTGCAAGCCGTGCACGAAATCAGATGTGGATCGTTCATAGTCTGAACCATGAAACCGATCTACAAGCCGGCGACTATCGCCGCCGACTTATCGAGCACGCTCTCGACCCGGAGGCCTGGGAACGCGAATTGCAAAAGCGTCTGGCACAGGTAGACCTTCGTTCGAAGGTTTTCGAGGGAACTGTTCTGCGACGGTTGATGGAGCGCGGGTACAACGTCTTTCCACAGCACCAAGTTGGAGCCTACTACATCGACTTGGTCGTCGTCGGAAATGGACGACGCTTGGCCATCGAGTGCGACGGCGAGCAGTTTCATGGACCGGAGAAACTCCAAGAGGATCTCGAACGAGAAGCTATTCTTGTACGATGTGGCTGGACGTTCGAGCGCATTCGCGGCAGCATTTTCTTTCGCGATGAAGACCGCGCCTTGGAGCCGGTGTTCCGTCGTTTGGAGGAGTTGGGGATCACTCCGGATGTCATTCCGAGTGCTTCATCAACCGCGCCCAAACAAGACGAGGTTATTGAGCGAGTGATTCATCGCGCTCAAGAATTGAGATCTTCGTGGCAGCCTGGGAAGGACTGAGGGTCAGGCTTGCATAAGTGAATGGAAATCTACTACTCCGCGACGAAAGCCTTGAAGAATCCGGAATCCGACAATGTCCCCGATCCCGACGTCCTCGTCCAGGGAATCCTCGAAGACCTCGAAGCCGCCCTCGAACAGTTCCGCGAAATCGCCGCGGATCTGGCTGGAAGGTATGAAACCAGAAAATGATCGCGTTGAACCCAGCGGAGCGCTGAAAGGGGGAAAATGTGGCTTCACTTTTTGCGGCGGCGCTATTTTTTTTGACGGCATTCACTTTCTTATTTCCGGCACCGTGTTTCGCGGTAAGATTGTCGGCTTGATCGGCGAGAGACCTTTCCAGGGCAATGGAGCGGTAAGAGAAAACTCGTCTCGAACCATATTTTTTATTTTCCCTTGCTCATGTTTTAGGCAATGTGAGGCAGCGGGCGCAACAATAGCCCCATAGTGGCTTCACGGACGTTATAAACAACTTATCCACATAAATTTGTGGATAACTTAGAACTGACAGAGGATTTTTACAGCAACGCACGCAATTGAGAGAATTTTTTTCTTGCCTTTTGCTATTGGTGCTGTACTGTGCGTTTGACATTTAACGTTCGTCGCTGAATTTTTTTTGGTCGGCCCGTTCTAAAGCGCGTCGCGCTTCAAATCGCAAGGAGGTAGGCCATGGAGTTTGCTTGTCGACGCTGCGACCAGATTACAAAACAAAAACCGTATCGCGTCACCACGGAAGACCGTGGCGTTGTTCTGCTTAATATGCTTGTATGCCCTTCATGTGCGCGGCTAGCGAGGAGTTTGGGGCTTCCCACAGTGAGAATGGAATCGGCGAAAAGGCCCGCTAAGACAAAAGGTGTCCAGGCGACGACAGACAGCAAGCAACAACCTGTTCGCCCTCCACCTTCGATTCGCTGAGCTGCTTAACTTTGCTGCCTAACGGCTTCAACGGTTCACGCCATTGATTTTTGACGGCCGGGTGCGACCTTCGGGTTACTACAGCGCCCGCGTCAGGGCCAGCTCTCTTCGTTTCAACCGCGCCAAAGCCAGCCGCGACATTTTTTCCCTTAGAGACGAAAGCTTCGAAGAATCCGACTATCTTCCCGATCCCGATATCCTCGCGCGGGAGATCGTCGACGACCTCGAAGCCGCCCTCGGACAATTCCGCGACGCCATGAACTTGTTATCCTTTTCACTTTCTAAAGACTGCTGCCTCAGTTTCTGGTCGGATCTCGGAAAAGTTCCGGATCGATGGGGACATTGATTCCTTCGATAATGAAAGAATGCGTGACTTCCATTGATGTGATGGCGACCGCAGACAGTGGAATCCCTGCTTGTTTTAGAGCTTCGCCCATTTGTCTCTCAATCATTTTTTGCATTTCCACGTTTTGCTTTTCGTCCTGCTCGTCCTTCATTTGTCGCAGCAGATAGCTTCTCGTATCCACCCAATACGTAATTTTCCTCTCCGGTTGAGAAACAGAAACTTTGTAACAGTCTATTCCCGAAATATTCTCCCGCGCTACAGCTGAAGCGCTTCCTGATGGGGCAAAAGGAAACCCCCACTTGAGTTTCATCAGGGCGGCGGGGATAATAGTGGGCGCACCACTGGCCACACCGGTCATGGAGGCCACAGCCGCCTCGAGATTTTCTGCCTGTTCGAAAGCGCCCCTGTTTTTGAATTCCCAAGATACCCATGCGGCTCCCGCATCACTTATAATCACGAATGCTCTTCCACCTGAATCTTTGCCTTCGATTCGGATTCTGTCAGGACTCAAAAACGTAACCTTAGCAATCGCGGATTGTGTGAAAAGGGCTCCGTTCATTACATGCGCACTGTTGACCGTAGCTGTGCCGATGTATGAGGTGAGTGACGCATAAGCCGTTTGTGATCTCTGGAGCAGCTGCTCTCCGCTGAATTCTGCACCAAAAACAGTGATCGGCCAAAAGATAAGGCAAATAAAAAACAAGTTGCGCTTCACGGCGATCCCTCCCTATCGGGTGACAAGGGTCGCCGATTAGAAAAGGGTCGTCAAGGGGCAACGGGAAGTAAGGGGCCGGGCAGTGTAAACTAAAGAGGTCTTTTCACATTCTGCTCACGCCCGTACAATTACGAAGAATTGATCAACCGCGACAAAGCCAGTCGCGACATCTTCTCGCTTAGAGACCAAAGCCTCGAAGAATCCGACGAAAACTCATTGAATCGAGTTTTTTGTTGGCGTACGATCTCTCCTGTGCGGTGCTAGTTTGGGAGGTGAGTTTTATGGCTCATGAGCATAAATACAT
>QHOF01000271.1 GCA_003219335.1 Verrucomicrobiota bacterium
GTGGAGCCGCAAGCGGAAACCCTGTGCGGGGCGCCTCAAACAGGCTTCCAAACCGCTCGAGGAACCTCGCATCGTCGCCTGATAAACCCCCATTTACGTGCCGACCCTGGACCGCGTCGATAAATGAATTTCGGTCGACGGTCACCACGCGGGTGTTCCGTTTTTCAGCGGGCGCGTTCTCGTGAATGAGCACGCCGTTACGGATTTCGATCGATTGAGGTTTGTCCTCTCCAACCAAATCTAAATCGAATTTCATTGGCGCTTTGAGCGCCTTATCCGGGTTCAGGCGAACGGCCAGAAGATCCAAGATGTAGGAAACTGGCAAGTTTCTGAATGAATTGCCGGCCGCATCGAAAATGCCGGGAGCGGGTCCCCCAGTTCTTAGCTCTTTGGCGCCGTTGAGATATGCGTTCCGCCATGCACCGCTTTCAGACTGGTAACCCAGCTGTTCAAGACTGTCCGCCAGCAGCAGGCGTGCCGCCTCGTTCGAAGGAGCGGCGAACACGAGCCGAGAAAGCAGTTCCGAGGACCACCGATAGTCGCCTTTGTCAAAGGCATCTTTTGCTTTGTTCAAAACCGCGTCTTCACCTCCCATCGCATCGACGTATCGTTTATTCGCCTCTTCGGGAGGGAGGGGATTGAGGTGGGCCGGATTTCCATCGTACCAGCCAAGGTAGCGTTGATATATCGCCTTTGCGTTGTGACTCGTCGTTCCATAGTTGCCGCGAAGAAACCACCGCTTGGCGAGCGCGTCCGGCAGCGTGAGGCGCTCGGCGATTTCGAAACCGGTCAAGCCATTGTTCATCATCCTGACTGTCTGGTCGTGAAGGTATTTATACGCATCGCGTTGCGAGGAAACATAATCGACAATGCTGTCATGGCCCCAATGTGGCCAGTAATGCTGCGTTATGAGGTATTCTGTCCGTGACCCGTATAGACGCAACGATTCGGTAAGATAGTCAGCCCAGGCCTTGGCATCTCTCACCTCAGCTCCCCGGAGCGGAAGAACATTATGAAGCGTGCCGCCAGCGTTCTCCGCAAGACACAAGGTATGAAGATCGGGCAAGAAAATGTTCATTTCAGCCGGCGCTTCGGTTCCCGGCGTAAGCTGGAACTCCATACGAACGCCATCAATGGTGATGGCCTCGCCGGTGTGAGTGATCTCATGCGTGGGCGGGATAAGTGAGGTGGTGCCCGCAACAGCGATTGTGTTGCCGGAGCCGGAATAAAGGGGGCCATCGCCCGTCGTTACAAAACCCTTTGCATCCAGCGGCAGGCCAAAGCCAAATTGATAAGCCCCTCGACGCGCCCAAGCGGGCAACGCGCTGACGTTTTCAGAGGCGATCGTGTCCATAAATCCGCGCGGCGCCAGAATAGGCACGTGTCGGGCGCGAGCTTCCTGCTCGTCTAGAATCCCCTTGATGCCACCGTAGTGGTCCACGTGGGTGTGTGTGTAGACTACGCCCATTATCGGGCGATTCCCGAGCTTCTCACGTGCGAGATCAATCGATGCCCTCGCCGCTTCGGCTATCCACAGTGAATCGATGACAATGAAACCGGTATCACCCAGCACGATCGTCATGTTTGCACTATCAACCCCTCGGATCTGGTAAACCCTGTCAGAAACCTTGAAGAGTCCCGATTTCGCCACCAACCCGGCATTCCGCCATAGACTCGGATTGACCGTGGGAGGTACTGGTTGGGAAAAGAACGCTTCCACATTTAAGTCGCGTAGTAAGTTGCCTTTAGCATCCAAAATTCGATTGCCGGGAACTGCGGCAACGAAGCCGCGGGTTGCCAGCTCGAAGTCTTCTCTGTCCGCAAATGGAAGGCTCGCGGAAAATTGCTCAAGATATGCTTGTGTAGCGGCAGTCGCCGGCTTCGGTTCTGCGCCAGGAGCGGCATGAACGGGAAAGGCAGAGTATGCAGCCATTATTGCAAGGCCTCCTACGATTGAAAAGCTAACGAGGTGGTGAGACCGAGACCGAATCGCAACGCACCTAGCTCTTGCAAAACTGGTAACCATCGTCTTTCCTCCCGGTTAGTCGACACGCATCTCGCGCGCCTCGAAAAACGCCTGACGCTGTTCCTTTGGCAACCTGTCCCAGATTGGCGTGCGCACAATTCCCGGCGCAACGACATTCACGCGCGGCCAGCGCCTTCCACAGGGGCGCCATCGTGGCGAGGGGGGAAGCGAAAACGCAGTCGATGCCGTTCGTCCGCAAGAGCTCGAGAATCACTTCGGCGCCGTTCTCGGAGTTCCCAGGGCTGAACATCGCAGAGGTCATTTGCGAAACTCCTTCAGCGTCCTTGTTATAAAACCGGTAAGGGCAATTGCAGGGCTAGGCCTTGTCATCATGCATTCGTCGCTGATTCTGCTTTGCGAAGCGCGACGATTTCTGTATCGCGCACAACATATCTTCAAATACGGATAAACTGGGCATTGCTCACCGGAGCAAGGTCGATATTTCGACACCTGCCGATAAGCGCATGCTTCGACACAATTCGTCCGGGGCGGTCGCTTGGAGCGCCTTGTTGGGCTTGCTTACCCAGGCAGCTTTGCCGCAAGGATGTCAATCTTCTCGATGGACGGCGGCGCGGAGAGGAGCTCAGCCGCCTTCGCCATCAACGCTGCTGCGACCCTGCCTGAGAGATGAGCTTGCCGGCCAGCCTCATCCGGGAAGGCGTCAAAGATTCCAAAGCTGGATGGCCCAAGACGAATTCCAAACCACGCAGCAGTGGCGGGCTCCTCCACCACGACAGGGAGAGCCTCCATAAGAAAGCTCTCGACATCTTTCTCTTTTCCTGGCTTGGCTTCAAGCCGGACGAACAGTGCTACTTTGACCATGACGTGCCTCCTACTTTCTTAAGTTCTGCCCGTAGCGCGTATCCACCCTGCGCCTAAGTATGTAAATAGCGGCTTCATACCCCTTGTGCAGGTGCGGCTCAGCAGCGCCGGCGGGTGGGATGATAATCAAATTCATTCGAAATGTTTTTTGCGCCGGCTGTGACTTCGGAGATCCCGACATAGTACGGCAACTGCTAGCGCGACATAATTTCGGCCGTAGGCCGAACGACAACTACTCCGTCTGAGTGATCACTTGTTGGTTCTCCATCATTTTCCATTGCTTTGCTCTTGTGTCGTCAACTCCGGCTTAGTCTCAGAAACATCTGATAGGAAATAGTTTCGCTTTCTTTTTCTACCGGTCCGAGCGCTGCCACACTCGTCCCACAGAGGTCAATCGAGAAAACTCCTTTCGGTCGCCCTTCTTGCAACACAATCAACAGCAATTGCAGGACCAGGCCTTGTAATCATACATTCGTCACTGATTCTTTTGAGAAGCGTGGCGCTTCTGTAGCGCGCGGAAGTTCTCCGCTGCCTCTTTGCTTTTCCATTTACAACGATACGAACTGAATCATCGGCCCCACAAGTGTCGCAGTTCGACTAAGGATGAAGCGCACAACCCTTCACGGATAAAGAAACTGCACATCGCTTGTCCGAGGTAGAGTCGACATTTCGACATCTGCCGATAAGCAGTCGCGCGTTCTTCGTCACCTTCGCTTGAAGCCAAAGCGTGGGATCTGAAACTCCCCTGATTCTCACCATCTATGGTTCATCTAGAGGTTGATGTGCTTTGGCACAGCCGTTGCTGAGAGAAAATAAAAAGAAAATGGCGGTCAACCTGATCCTCTTTCAGATCTGACCTCCAACACGAAGCAGCTG
>QHOF01000272.1 GCA_003219335.1 Verrucomicrobiota bacterium
CAGGCAGCCGAAACCGCCCTCACTCTGCAGCCCAATCTCGGCGAGGCGATATGGGCCAAAGGGTTTTACCACTACGCCCTCCTAAAGGATTACGACACCGCAGTGCGTTACTTTGAGCGAGCGCGCCAGTTCATACCGAATAGCAGCCAGATTCCTGCATCGCTGGCGTATCTAACGCGGAGGCGAGGTCAGTGGGACCGGAGTGAGTCCTATTTCAATGAAGCCGAGCGGCTCGAACCCCGCAACGCTTCTCTATTCTACCAGCACGCGCTTTCTTATATTGCACTTCGTCGCTTCCCTGAAGCGCTGCAAAAGCTTGATCAGGTTCTAAATATTACGCCGGACGACGTGGATACTCTCGTGCGAAAGGCCCATATTGCACAAGCGGAAGGCGACTTGCCGCGTGCGTCGGCGATTGTCGCTCCGCTGCATCCGAACGCCGGTGACGACCTTGCTTTGATAACACAAGTTTACCAAGCGATCCTGGAGCGTCGCTCTGGACCAATTGTCCCTCAGGTAAAGGAAATACTCGCCAAGTCTGATCCGGCGTTGCGTTACAACAACGGCCAACTGCGCTTTTATTTAGGCTGGGCGCAAGACGTCACCGGCGATCACGCTGGCGCACAGGAAAGTTGGCGCCAAGCGCGCAACGAACTGGAATCTTCTCTCAAAGAACAGCCGGAAGATCTTATCGGCATTGGAGATCTCGCGCTGACCAATGTGGGTCTTGGTGACAAAGCTGCCGCGTTGGCTCTGGCGGAGCGAGCCATCGCGGCGAATCCGATCGAGAAAGATGCCGTGTTGGGTCCCGGTGCGATTGAGGTTCTCGCCCGCGTGGCCGCGCGCACGGGAGAGCCCGACCAAGCCATCGCCGCTTTGCAGAAAGTACTTTCGACACCATCCGTTGGCTTTAATGTGCCGCTTACTCCGGCGCTGCTCCGGCTCGATCCGGATTTCGATCCGCTTCGGAACGATCCGCGTTTCCAAAAACTCGTTGCGTCGCCCGCGCGCAAATCGGCGAACAAGTAACTTGGCGGCCTTACAGGCGGGCGATGAATAAGCGGCGAGGGCCGACTTTACGCGCGCGCTTCGCGATTGAGCAACTCGAAATTGTCGCGACCCTTCCGGGAGTCTGGCATGATGCGGTCACATACGGCGATCTCCTCCTCAATCCGTGCTGGGATTCTTTGCGCGGTGACAAGCGCTTCGACAAGATCGTTGCCGCAGCCAAGGCCGCCAGCAAATAGCAGACACGAATTTCACGAATTCACACGAAGGAGACACGAATTTGAAACTCGCTCGCTGCCCTGCTCGCTCGCCGGCTACCCTCGCGGCTTTGCCTTCTATCTCGCTGATCCCATCAGCTCGGTTCACGAATTCGCACTAATTGAAGCGAGCCGGATGAAGATTCGTGAAAATTCGTGCAATTCGTGTCTTTTTTTGGGGATATAGAGTAGAAAAAGAGCTTATGGATTGGGAAATTTTGCGCCGCGTTGCAAATCGCAGCGCGGCGCATGAGCAAGGCCTGTTATCGCGGTGGCCCGAAGGTGAGGAATTCCGGGCGGCCGAAGCCAGAGGCAAAAACGGTGGGCGGGCCTCCGCCAGGAGGGAACCACAAGATGTCGCCGTCAGGAATCGCATTTGCCTCGGCTACAAAGAGCTTGCCCGAACTGTCAAAGGCCAGGCCCCGAGGAAAAGTTAGGCCGGTCGCGAAGATGCTCTTCATGCCGGTTGGAGTGAAATAGACAATCGAGTCGGCTCCCGGATCGCTAAATGTTTCGATGGAAACAAACAGATTGCCACTGCTATCAAAAGCAAGCCCCACGGGATACTCGCCCGTCGCGAACTTGTCTGGCCCGGCAAAAATGGTGCGCGTTCCGTTCGGAGCGAATTTATAGATCGTTGGGTCCCCACCAAAACTCACGGGGCCCTGAGCTGCGTAGAGGTTACCGCCGCTGTCGAAAGCCAGGCCCCAACCTTGACTAGGAAGGGAGCCGAACACGATCCGCTCTCCGCTGGGTGTAAACTTGAAGATGGTGCTGGCTCCTGTGGGACTCGTATCATCATTCGCCAGGACATAGGTATTGCCCGCGATGTCTATCGCGAGGCCTTCAAAGAAAAACTTAGCGGCGCTGCCAACAGTACTGACGTGGTTACGCAGGTTAAATTTCAGCACTTTCCCAATTTCAATGTTGTCGGCCTCGTGGGCTGTTGTCGCGAAAAGATTGCCGATGCTGTCAAAGGCCAGCCCTCGAGGGTTATCTAAGCCGGTAGCGTAAGTGCTCTGCGTCCCAGTCGGCGTGTACTCGAAGATTACGTGAGATCCGCCGGGGACGTTAGCTGAGACGTAAAGGTTCTGTGCGTGAGCGGCGGTGACTAACGCGAAGATCGCGCCAAGACTGAGGAAGATGTTCCGAAGAATCTTTGTTTTTTTGAAGTGGGTCAGTGGTTTCATGGTTTTTCCTTTCTTTTTGGTTTCGTAGTTGGCTTTCATTGGGATAAGGCGAAAAAGAGCGATCAAAGTGATCATCTGAATTGAGATTTTTTTCCAAGACGCTTCTGAGACACGAATTTGAAACTCGCTCCCTGTCCTGCTCGCTCGCCGCTACCCTCGCGGCTTTGCCTTCTATCTCGCTGATCCCATCAGCTCGGTTCCCGAATTCACACCAATTGATTTGATGAGGTTCGTGAGAAGACGCTTCCGCGCGCAGAAACCAAGTTCACCAATTGGCAGAGACACGAATTTCACTAATTTGCACCAAGTGAGACACGAATTTGAAACTCGCTCCCTGCCCTGCTCGCTCGGTCGCCGCGGCGACCTTTGCCTTCTATCTCGCTGATCCCATCAGCTCGGTTCACGAATTCGCACTATTGAAGCAAGCCGCATGAAGATTCGTGAAAATTCGTGCAATTGGTGTCTCTTTTTTTGATATAGAGTAGAAACAAGAGGTTATGGATGCGCCGTCGGTTTCGCAGCAGAGAGTGACCGAGCTCCTGGTGCGCTGGAGTGAAGGCGACGATGCTGCCCTCGCGGAATTAATGCCGCTCGTCTATGAGGAACTCCGACGCCTGGCCCATCGTCAGATGGCCGCAGAACGTACCGGCCACACACTGCAAACTACGGCCTTGGTCAACGAGGCTTATCTGCGTCTGGCCGACCAAACCAATCCAAACTGGCAGAGCCGTGCGCACTTCTTCGCTGTCGCCGCTCGTGCGATGCGTCAAATTCTGGTCAGTTACGCCAGGAGCAACCGGGCGCAGAAACGCGGCGGCGGCGCGTTTAAGGTAGAATTGGATGAAGCAGCCCTGGTCTCACCGGAGGAATCACAGGAAATTGTTGACCTCCACGAGGCACTGGAAAGACTGGCCACACTCGACTCAAGAAAAGCTCAAGTGGTCGAGCTGAAATATTTTGGCGGCCTCAACTATGAAGAGATGGCAGAAGTGCTCAAGATTTCACCTGTGACAGCGAGGCGCGACTGGAGATTTGCCAAGGCATGGTTGTACACGGAATTGCAGAACGTGGACTAACAGAAATGACGAAGCTCGAATGACGGATGACGAAAGAATGACGAAGTCGGAAGATAGGAATGCGCGCGCCGAGGATTCGTTTTGGGATGATGGCGCGGGACTTGTCCGCGAAGAGCCAGAGACAAAACGCGTTTACGATTTGGAGGAACGGACCGCGCGATTTGGCGAAGCAATCATCGATTTTGCGAAGACAATTCCGCAAAATCCGGTAACCAATCGAATTATCGCTCAACTAATTGGAGCTGGCACTAGTGTTGGCGCTAACTACGTCGAACCCGACGATGCAGTTTCCAAAAAAGAATTTCTGAAAAGCATTGGAACTTGCCGGAAGGAAGCGCGAGAAACCAAGCATTTTCTTCGGATGATCGTTCGGGCGGTGCCGGGACTGAAACCACAAGC
>QHOF01000273.1 GCA_003219335.1 Verrucomicrobiota bacterium
ACGGTAGTCTTTGTATAACTTTAGGTTCACCACGCCGGCAACCGCATCCGCTCCGAAAGTGGTGGAAGCGCCATCTTTCTGAATTTCGACGCTCTGGACAGCGGCAATGGGGATAGTATTCAGATCGAAGAAAGCGGCGCCAGAGGGGGCTGTCCCCGGGTACGGCGCGACACGGCGGCCATCGAGCAGCACAAGCGTGGCGCCTGGGTCGAAACCACGCAGCGACACCGAAGCTGTCCCCTGCGGGCCTCCCGCGCCGGTCGCGTTATTCTGAACCGGAATGCTGTTTGCACTCGCGATCGGCAGACTCTTGAGAAGTTGTTCCGTGGTAGTGCCTTGACCAGACTTGTTAATCAAGTCGCGGTCGAGGGTATCGATCGGGTTCGGACCGACCACCTCCGAGGTTGGAATGAGGGAGCCAGTCACAATCACGGGCTCGCCAGTCACGGTCACCCGCTCGGCTTCCACCTCCTGAGCAAATGCGTTCGCTGCAAAAATTAAAGAAAAGGCCAGCGTCGCCGCAAGGATAGCGCAGGCGGCTCCTGGCTTAATCGGCGCGTTCATGGTTAGACCCGAAGGTCCACGCAAATTGCGATTAAGCCGATTGCCACGAAAACTTTCAATCTAAATCGCGTGGAAAAAGTTGTCTGACGCCTCCCTAAACGACGCAGTATTTAGTGAAAGTTCCGCTGCAATTCGGCCTTGGACCATTCGACTTGCGGTCAGGACAGGCTGTTGAACGTTTCGTCTGTGAGATCAGACGACAGCGCGCTCTTAATTGTCGCCCACGGCTCGACCGTGAACCCGGATTCGAGCACGCCAACGCTGGCGCATGCGGCAGAGATTCGGCGCCGGAAATTTTTCGCAGATGTTGGCTGCGCATTTTGGAAGGAGGAACCAAGTTTGCGCGATGCACTGCTTTGTTCGATTTCGAATCAGGTCGTGAAGCTTACGTCATCCCGAATTTCATCAATGGAGGTTTTCGGGAACGCAAAAGCGTGCTCGGATCAAATCGCCACCGCTCACAACAAATGGCGCACACAATTGACCGCGTGCAAGTAAACGTGATGCGGGCCGCCGCGCATCAGCTCTTCACTTATCAAACTCACTGGATCGTCCTTCCCGGCGGGCATCAATTGCGGAAAACCTTTTTCGCCGGGTTTTCCGCGCAAAACCTCCAGAAGATCGCCGCACTCGGCGTGGGCCACGATAAATTCTACGTGGCCGCTGGTTAACGCGATTTCGTGGATAGGTTGCTCACCGCGCTCGCGCAGTTCCGCATCGACTTTGCGGCCGGCTGGAGTGATGAAGCGCAGCACGCTAGAGGATTTTGCATTCTCGATGTGCCAACCCAGTTGCGCTCCGAGCCAACCGGCAAAAAGAAGCGCAGTCGATTTGAAACCGGACGCGAAGTCGATGCGCAGCTTACTGATTTTGGCGAGCCGATGATGTGAAGCGGGATGATCGAAGAATTGCGCGAGCGCAAAGCGAACGTTGTCCAGCCGCGTCCAGTTCAGGTCGCAAAGCACGATGCGCTGGTTAGTTTCTTCTTGTGCGGACTCCAGCAAACGCATTTGCGCGCTGAAATCTTTCCAGCCGTGGCTGTCGTAGATAACTCGATCGACCCACGTCCAAAGTTGCGGGTCCATCGGCTCACGGAATTCTTCCTGCCACCAAAGGTAAAAGGGCAAATCGGAATCCAAGTGCGAGAAAACGATGCTCGGCAGCAGAGTTGCACATCCGCCCTTGAGGCGGAATGAAATTTGTTCGGAGCAAACTTGTTTGCCCCCGGCACGGCGAACGTGACAATGCGCGCTGATCCAAGCCTCCACCTGGTCGTCTTCGGCATGGCAATCGGCTTCGATGACGATCGCGCGACAGGCGTGGTCCTCCGTGATCCCGGCCATCAGTTGCGTGTTGCTCGTCAATGAGCCGGGCTCTTCGCTGTAAACAGCAAGGTTCACCAGCGAAGCGCGCGTCACCGCGCCTTCGCTTTCCCGCCAGAGCTTTTTCAGCTCTTGATCGATCCTGCCGATCTCGACCGGAAGGCCTAACGAATACGTTTCACTTATAGCGGGCATATCACGCAGCTGGGTAGCGCACGCGTCTCGCGTGCTGGTCTTGGCGTCGCGCCGAAACAATCTTTTGCTGCGGATGCAACGCGCAATGAGCTTGCCACTTGCAAAGAAAAGTCCGCGATGGCGAGAACGCCATCGCTCCCGCAGGCGCGGGACGAGACGCGTGTGCTACCCTGAAGATCGCGCTCATAGTCTTCTCCACGCGCGGCCATCGCGGGCGAGCAGATCGTCGGCTACCTCTGGTCCCCACGAGCCGGCGGGATAAAAAAACAATTCTGGTGCATCTTTTTTCGCCTGCCACGGCTCCTCGATCGGGTCGATGAAAGCCCAGGCTTGCTCGACCTCGTCGCGGCGGGCGAAGAGCGTGGCGTCCCCGCTCATCGCATCGAGCAGCAGACGTTCGTAAGCTTCGGGGCTGGCCTTTCCGAAGGATGTTCCATAATGGAAGTCCATTTTCACTGGCTCGATGCGAAAGCTTGTGCCGGGCACTTTGGCGTGAATCCGCAACGAGATCCCTTCGTCGGGTTGAATCCGAATCACGAGCACATTGAGGTCGCGCAAATCCTTGTTGAACAGGACCGCCGGTGCTTTTTTGAAATGAATGGAAATTTCAGTTGCCGACTTCGGAAGTCGTTTCCCGACGCGCATGTAAATCGGCACGTCGGCCCAGCGCCAGTTATCGATGAATAAACGCAACGCGACAAAAGTTTCCGTTTGCGAATCTGGGTTGACGTTTTCCTCGTGTCGGTAGCCCGCCACCGGATCACCGTGAATAGCGCCTTCGGCATACTGAGCGCGCACCACGCTGGCCGCGATTTCAGTGCGCGACCAGCGGCGCAGTGATCGCACCACTTTGACTTTTTCGTCGCGGATGCTGTCCGCGCTCAGGTCGGTGGGCGGTTCCATCGCCACAAGGCAAAGCAGTTGGAGCAAGTGGTTCTGCACCATGTCGCGCAGCGCGCCTGCGCGCTCGTAAAAGCCGGCGCGAGTCCCGACACCCAGCGTTTCCGCCGCAGTGATCTGCACATGGTCGATGTAATGTGTGTTCCAGAGCGGGGCGAAAATCGCGTTCGCGAATCGAAGGACTAGGATGTTCTGCGCCGTCTCCTTGCCGAGGAAATGGTCGATGCGGTAGGTTTGTTCTTCGGTAAAAGAATTGCGCACGACGCGATTGAGCTCGCGCGCTGAGGCGAGATCGGTCCCGAATGGTTTCTCGACAATTACGCGCGCCCAGCTTCCTTTGCATGTCTCGTTCAAACCGGCGGCCTTCAAATGTTTAAGGATCGCCTCAAACTGGTCTGGAGCGGCTGCAAAATAGAAAAGGCGATTGCCCCGAGTGCCGTGGTTTTTGTCGATTTCATCGAGGCGTTTGGCCAGCCGCTTGTAACCAGACTCGTCGCCGAATTCGCTCTGGTGATAAAAAATTGATTGCGCGAACGTGTTCCAGATCTCGTCGCGCACGGCCTGTCGGGAAAACTTGCGCGTGGATTGTTCGAGGTCGCGCCGGAAGTCGTCATCGCTTTTCTTTCGGCGCGCGAAGCCGGCAATGATCACGGCGGGCGGCAGGTCGCCGTCGGCAGCGAGGTTATACAGCGCAGGGACGAGTTTGGTGGCGCCGAAGATCACAATCGTGCACGGCTGCGGTACGGCGCGCGCGGAGATTCCTTCGCGAAGCGGGTTTGGTTCCGGCTGGTCAGCGGCTCGGTTCATTTCCAAAAATCCGAAATTCGAATATCGAACCTCGAAACAAACGCCCGAAAAAATTCGAACTTAAATGGGCAGGGGAAACCTCCGCGTCAGGTCGAGCACCTTTTTGCGCACGCGCTCGAGCGCGTCGGCATCGGTGCGATTAGCCAATGCTTCGGCGACCAAGTCCGCGATTTCCAGCATTTCTTCTTCTTTCATACCGCGTGTGGTGACCGCCGGAGTACCCACGCGAATGCCGCCTGGTTTGAAAATCGGATATGTGTCGAATGGAATGGCGTTCTTGTTTACCGTGATCCCGGCGCGATCAAGAACCTCTTGCGCTTCCTTGCCGTTGATTTCTTTCGGGCGAAGATCGACCAGCATCAGGTGGTTATCGGTCCCGCCCGAAACAATTCGGTAACCGTGCTTGGCGAGACCGGCCGCCAGCGCTTTGGCGTTCAGCACAACTTGCCGCTGATATTCGCGGAATTGCGGCTGGAGCGCTTCGTGAAAACAAACTGCTTTCGCCGCGATCACGTGCATGAGGGGACCGCCCTGCACGCCTGGAAACAGCGTCGAGTCGATCGCCTTTGCGAATTTTTCTTCGCACATAATGATGCCGCCGCGCGGGCCGCGCAGACTTTTATGGGTGGTAGTGGTAACAAATTGCGCGTGTGGGATTGGGCTGGGATGCTGACCGGCCGCGACCAGTCCCGCGATGTGCGCCATGTCGATGAACAGAATCGCGCCCACTGAATCGGCAATCTGGCGCAGCCGCGGAAAATCGAATATGCGCGGATAAGCCGACGCGCCGGCGGTAATCATCGCAGGGCGCACTTCTTCGGCCAGCTTTTGCAGCGCGTCGTAATCGATTCGCTCGGTCTTCTCATCTACGCCGTAATGCGTGACCTGATAAAATTTGCCGGAAAAATTGGCCGGATGCCCGTGGCTGAGATGTCCGCCGTGGGCGAGGTTCATCGTCAGAATTTTGTCGCCCGGTTTAATGGCAGCGAAATAGACCGCCATATTCGCCTGTGTGCCGCTGTGCGCCTGCACGTTCACGTGCTCGCAGCCGAAGAGTCGTTTCGCGCGATCAATGGCCAGTTGCTCGGCAATATCGACATTCTCACAGCCGCCATACCAGCGTTTCCGCGGATAACCTTCGGCATATTTGTTTGTCATCACGCTGCCCTGGGCCTCCATCACCGCGCGGCTGGTGAAATTTTCAGACGCAATCAATTCGATGTTTTCGCGCTGCCGTTTTTCTTCCGCCATGATTGCGTCGAAAATTTCCGGATCGACTCTGCGCAGGGCCTCGCCGTACCGCGCGGGCGGTTTCGAAGCGAACGAGCCGGTTTCAATTCGGGAAGGTAGATCGTCCATCGAATAGGAGGATAGCTCGCGCGAGCGCGTCGCACCAGGCCGGACCAGTTCACCTTGCTCTACGAATGCGAGCACGCTGGGCAAGGCCTTCTTGATGATGCGCGCGCAATCCTCGTACACTTCGCGACCGAGACCGATCGGATCGGGCACGTCGCGCCACACCGTTGTGCCCGGCTCTTCAAATTCGCGAAGCAAAAACGCCTTTTCAGATCCCTGTGGATACAGCGTCTGAATCGTCTCCAAGTGCCCGCCGGTCATGGCAAAAATGTGCGTCGCCCGATCGATCAGCGCCGCCGTCAGCGGTTGACTGCGCAGACCGCTGATGTCCACGTCTTCCTCCTTGCAGACCTCCACCGCGTAAAGACTTGGAGGCTGACCGCGCACCGCGTGCGCGCCGGCTGATGCCACTTCAATGTCTTTGCGATTGCCGATCAAACGCCGGAAAAGCCCTTCCGCGATTGGGCTGCGGCAAATGTTACCTGTACAGACGAAGAGGACGCTTTTCACGGTTCGCAACGCGCAAGCAAGCGCGTTTTATCAACCTAGGAGCGAACGGTTTTAAGTCAATCGAACCGAGTGCAAGTGTCTATCCGCGCGGGATGTGCAGCTTGAACTTGTGCCAGACGTATAGAACAACAATTGCGCCGAGAATGGAAACGATCAGTCCGCCAGGGTGAAATTTCCCTCCTGCACTTGGCGGATAAAACAGATGCGTGACTGCTCCGCCAATAATCGAGCCGACGATGCCCAGCACGATTGTCCACGTGATTGCCAGATGCGTATGCATCAGCGCCTTGGCCACACAGCCCGCGATAAATCCGACGATGATATACCAGATCAGATGAAGCATGATTTTCTCCTTTTGAACGAGATCCGATGTGAAGTGAGCAATAGCAGACACGCTTTCTGAATGCTATCCGAAATTTTCTATCTTGCCTACATCGGCTCAGAAAGCGGCGCAGCAGCGCCGCACTCCACAATGCAAAGCACGTAATGTGCGCGCCCAACGGCGGCCACGTTTTGGAGTGCGGCAGTGTTCTGCTGCTTTTGGCACGCATGCATTCCGGAAGCGGCACTAGGAGCCCTCCGCTGAGACAGTGGACGCTACAGCTTGAGAATTGGAGCTTCTCGGCAAAGTGAATTGCCGTTATTCTCTCCGTTGTTTTCCCGCAAATGACTATTGAGACGCTGCGCCAGGTGCCGTTGTTTGAATCGCTCGATAACGAGGCGGCCGGCGAATTATGTCACCTGCTGGATAGCCTCGATTGCAAAGCCGGCGCGTTTCTGTTCCGCACCGGCGAGGAAGGCGACGCAATGTATTTGATCGAGCGCGGGAAAGTCCGCATTTGCGTGCGAGCCAGGGACGGCCACGAGGTGACGCTGACCGAACTGGGGCGCGGAGATTTCTTTGGGGAAATGGCGCTGCTCGACGGTCAGCGCCGCTCGGCAGACGCAGTGGTAGTGGAAGACGCAACGCTGGCTGTCTTGTCGCGCGAGCATTTTCTCTCTTTCATGCGGGGCAGCCCCGATGTCGCGCTGGAAATGCTGACTGCTCTTGCCAACCGGCTTCGGCATACGGATGAGCTGTTGCGTCATACCGCGACGCGCAACGTCAATGTGGAAGAAGCAGCGCGGTTGACCCTTGCCGATCGCGCGGCGGACATCATCGCCGAATTCGGCGGCAGTTGGAAATTTATTATTGCTGCTCTGCTCTTTTTTAACATATGGGTGCTGATAAACAGTTGGTTACTTGAGAACAAGGGATTCGATGCCTACCCCTACTTGATGCTCAGCACCGCGATCAACATGCTTGCCGTGCTGCAAGCGCCGATCATTTTAATGTCGCAGAATCGACAGGCGCACAAGGACCGGCTGCGCGCGGAAATCGATTACCAAATCAACCTCAAGAACGAACTCGCGTTAAATGAGATTCTTGAGCGTCTCAAAACGCTCGAGCGCGAATATCTACAACTGGCATCGGATAAACGACCCGACTGAATGTGCACCAGCTAATGGACGCGCGAGCTCCCGCGAGCCCGGGTGGAAGGCGGCGTCGCGGAACTCCGCCCTCCAGAGGGCGGTCAGGCGCATGGTGAAGCTATCGATAAGACTTAAAGCTTGAAACATTGCCGCATCCGTCGGTTTGATTAGCTTACGGCTACTCTATGAAAAAGCTGGCTACCTTCATGTTTTTGATTCCCCGGGTCCGGACCCCGAGCAGGCGTCCCGCGAGGCGCTGCAACGACGGGAAGCTGAGCGACAGCAGGCGGAGTTTCGCAAGGGCCTCCCTCCGGTCACCAATCCCAGCCAGGTCCGGTAACCGGCCGGAATGACGAAATCCGAATGACAATCAATGACCAAGCTCGAATGACGAATGACTGCTGGCCGATCCTTTTTCTTTTTGCGCTTCTTCGTCGTTTGAACATTCGAGCTTTTTTCGTCATTAGACAATACTCTTTCCTTATTTCTCTGTGCACTGCGCGTGGCTACATAGTTGCAGCTGCGAGGTTTCTGGGGAGCACGCCCGTCCCGGGTGTTGGCGAACGTGTCCCGCCTTCGCGGACTTTCCGCAAATCAAAGTTCGTCGTCGCGAACGCAACGACCCACACGCGGGACGCGTATGCTCCCCGGAAATCCCTGTGTTAAAATGAAAGGTGCGTTTACGCTGGAAGCGGATCCGGTATCGTTTGGAGTGGACAGGGCTTCTCCTGGCCACAAAATTGATCCCGTTATGCCCCCGAAGGGCTTGCTACTATCTCGCCCGGACAGCCGGAGCGCTGCTTAGCTTTCTTGATCGCCACGGGTTTCATGTTGCGATAAGCAACCTCGGGGTCGCCTTTGGGGATCGATTCTCTCCCGCCGAGCGACGCAAAATCGCCCGGGAATCATTTCAGCATTTCGCGCGGACCATGGTCGATCTGCTGTGGAGCCCGCGCCTGACACAGCAAAATTTCTCGCGCTACATCGAATGGCAAAATATCGAGGAAACAGAACCCGACAGACGGGAGGAGCACAGTGTGATCATCGCCTGCTATCATTACAGCAACTTCGAATGGCTCAGCCTAGCCTGCGGTTTTCTCGGTTTGAAAGGCACAATCATCTCACAGGAATTTAAAAATTCATCGCTCGATCCAATTTTTAAAAAATTGCGGGAACAATCCGGCCACGTGTTCATCCCGCGCAAGCAAGGTCCTCTCCGTCTTTACAAGGCGCTACGCCGAAACGCCAGCACCGCGCTTCTGAGCGATCTCACTGTGCCGCCGGGCCAGGGTGCAGTGGCGATCGATTGTTTCGGATTAAAAACAAGCGCCACTTCCGCGCACGCCTGGCTGCATAAGCAAACCGGCGCCCCGATCATTCCCGCGCACTGCGAACCGCTGCCGGATGGACGGTACCGGCTCATCTTTCATCCGAAGATCGAGCGCACTGCTGACATGACTCAGCAACAGATCGCGCAGGCATGTTGGAATTCGTTTGAGCCTTATGTGCGAAAAAATCCGGCGGCCTGGCTCTGGATGTACAAGCATTGGCGCTATCGCCCCGCAAAGCCAGACCGGCCCTATCCGTTCTATGCAAATGTCTCCCGGGCCTTCGAAGACCTGCTTCAACCCGAGGAGTTGTAGCCGCCTCGCTGCGTCGAGGCGCTCTCGGTGGTACGACTCCGACACGGCGACACAGCGCCGTGGCTAGAACATCCCGGAGCCGAAACGGTAAAGGCGTTCGCCCCGCGGACGGTGAACGCCTTTCCAATTCGCCTCGGTGTGCTTGACACACAAGGCCGCTCTATTTCGCAGCTTTATTGCTTGTTCGCGACTACTTGCGGCGCAGGCTTGCTCACTTCAAGGTGCGCGCTCACCTTCTGGATTTGCGCGGCCTGCTCGTTGCGTTGCGCCGTCAGAACTTCCATCTCTTTGTCTTGCTGCGCGACGGTGGCTTGCAAGTCCTCGACTTTCTTGTGCTCTTTGAGGAACTCGTTAAGCAACATCGCGTTGATCTGCTCGTAGCGCACGGTGTCGATACCCGTCTTGCCGTGCAAGACCAGGTCGGGATTTACCTCGGCCACCTCCTCCGCGATTAAACCGTATTGCGTCATGCC
>QHOF01000274.1 GCA_003219335.1 Verrucomicrobiota bacterium
CGAGGCGTCCGCCGAGACCGGTCTCGAGAATGGCGATGTCGATTTTCGCATCGGAAAAATATTTCAGCGCGATTGCAGTCGTTACTTCGAAAAATGTCGGATGCGGATCCCAATCAGCTACAAGATTGCGAATTTCCATCAGACCATTGGCGACCGCATCTTTAGAAATCATTTCGCCATTTGCGCGAATCCGTTCGCGGAAGGTGACAAGGTGAGGGGAGATGAAAAGACCGGTGCGATAGCCTTGCACACGGCAAATGGAATCGACCATGGCGCAAACCGAGCCTTTGCCGTTTGTGCCGGCGACATGGATCACTTTGGGTGCAGAGGCGCTCGCCGCGGCGAACGCCGGGCGTTTGACACAAACGCTGCTACAACATTCGTCCAGCAAACGCCGGATGTTTTCCAGGCCGAGCTTGATGCCGAAGCGCTGGAGGCCATAGAGCCAGGCGAGCGCCTCTCGATAGTTGATCGGCGTATCTCCCGACACGCCGACCCTGGCGGGCTTACCCGTCCATCTCGCTTGGCTCCCGCCAACTCGATTCACGGCGTTACGGCAAAGTAACTAAGCAACCCACTAATCTGCTCTCGCAATTTTTTGCGGTGCACAATCATGTCGATCAAACCATGTTCCTGGAGAAATTCAGCGGTCTGAAATCTTTCCGGCAATTCCTGATGAGTGGTCTCCTTAATCACGCGCGGTCCGGCAAAACCGATCATGCTTCTGGGCTCGGCGATAATCACATCGCCCAGTGACGCAAAGCTGGCCATCACTCCAGCAGTGGTTGGGTTTGTCAGAACAGAAATGTATGGAAGCTGTTCTTGCGCATGACGCGCGAGCGCGCCGCTCGTTTTCACCATTTGCATCAAGCTTAACATTCCTTCGTACATGCGCGCCCCGCCGGAAGCAGCAACGATGACGACCGCGCAGCGCTGGGCGGTGCCGTATTCAATCGTCCGCGTAATTTTCTCGCCTACAACTGATCCCATGGTCGCAGCGAGAAACCCGAAATCCATGACCGCGATGGCGACTTTATAGCCGTCGAGAATTCCATATCCACTGATCACGGCATCAACGAGCCCAGTGCTTTCGTGGTATTTTTTGAGCCGATCTTTGTAGGTGGCCATTCCCTGAAAACGCAGGACGTCCACGGATTTCAAATCGGCATCCATTTCTACAAAAGTGTCCGGGTCGAGCAGGTTCTGAATCCGGTCCCTGGCAGGCTGCGCAAAGTGATAGTCGCAGCGCGGACAGACACGTTGATTTTGCGCCAGCTCAATTTCAGGCACAACTTCCGAACAGCCAGGGCACTTCTGAAAAAGGCCGCGCGGAATTTCCCGCTTTCTGCCGCTGTCGGTCTTGATTGCTGGTTTCTTAAAAATTGCCATGGAATTATGCGCGTGCTGCCGTGGCCGCGTGCACCGAGAGTGCGCCTGCGCGTTTTAAAACCCGCGCGCACTCGCTCAGGGTGGAGCCCGTTGTCAGAACATCGTCGATTAACAACACTCGCAAACCTCGCACGTCCGCGTTTTTTCGTAAACGGAATGCGTTATGCAAATTTTCCATGCGCTCCGAGCGATCGAGCGCAGTTTGCGTGGTGGTGTAGCGGATCCGTTCCAGAAATGGCCTGGCAGGACTCGATGTCTGCGCGCTTAGCAATTCTGCAAGCAGGCTCGCCTGGTTAAAACCGCGTTCCCGTTGTCGGGTGGGATGCAGCGGCACCGGCACAATGACGTCGAAATGGAGAGCGCACAGCCGATCATCATCCAGCGCAGCACGAAGCCAGCGCGCAACAAGATGACGCAAATGAATTTGGCGCCCGTATTTGAATTCGTGAATGATTTCGCGAACGATCCCGCGGCCGCGGTATGCAGCCACGGCTGCGTCGAAGTGAATTGTGCGATGGGCGCAGTTGGCACAGGTAAATGCGCTGGTGATAGCGCCTTCGAAGGGCTCGGAGCATTTGTGGCAAAATGGCGGCAAGATGCGAACGGCCTTTGCCTCGCATTGATTGCAGAGATACTCGCCGGCTCGAATGCTTCCACCGCACATGCAGACCGATGGGTAAAGAAGCGATGCGGCCGCTTCCAATAATTTAAACTTGTGAAGCGCGATCATATTTCAGCCACGTTCGCATTATTACCCAGGTCAGCGCCGTTACGCCCAGTGGCACAATTCCAATAAGCAGATTCTTTCCCAGCCAGGGGAGGGCAACAATTTGCCGATGCGTCAGCCAGCTGAAAATGCCGCTGCCGAAAATCCATCCAGCATGCAGGCCGATCGACAGCCATAACGAATGAGTAAGCACGCGTGCCACCGCGAGAATACAGCCAATGACAAACAACGTCGCAAACGCGGAGGCCAGCATCATCGGGTCGCCAAATCGCGCAAACGCATGAGCAATCGAATTCAATCCTGAGGTCCATGTGACGATGGCGGATATTCGTTCTGGCGCCTTCAAAAAATGGACTGCTGCAAAGATCGCGGAGACGGTGAAGATCGGCGCGTACTTTCGGCCCGTCCTAAGTAAAACGCCCAAAATGATCCCGCGAAAGAACGCCTCTTCGATGAACGGAACGGTAATCGAAGCAACCACCACCTTGCCAAACCGCGACCAGACAAAGACGTGCCTAAAGAAGTAAACATGAAATGCAATGAGCAAAGCGCCGCAACAGAGCAGGGGAGCTGCTGAGAGAAGAATACCGGCGAAGAGGTCGCGATCCCAGCGCGGATTGGGCGCAAGGCCCAGATCCGCCATGCGACGCACATGGCTGATGCACAGAAACGGCCAAAGTAAAAGCGCCGCAGCGATGAGGATCGCGCGATGAAAGAATGTTTCGAAATCGTACTTTGCCACAAATGGAAGCACGCCGTGAGCTGCAAGCCACTGAGCCGACCAGAAAAGAACTGGAGCAAGGAATGCTCCAACGATCAGAATCCCGATGAAATAGCCCGCTAATTTAGCTACGTCTTTCAAGCCGGCTAATCTAAGGTCTTACCGCAATGCGGAGTCAACATATATGGACGGAGAGGGAGCAAAGCGGAAGGAAACGCGAAGTGCGAGCCACGAAATTCGGCGGCCTGTGGCGCTTCCAGGCCAAAACTGCAGGCGATCTTGCCTGGACTTACTACGAGCGCCCGTTGCTGACGGACCTGTTAACATTAAAGAAAATCCTGGTCCGAAAATATCAACGGCGGCGCGCTTCAAGCGAAGACCTTGCTGCTGTAGAAAAACTTATTGAAGAGCAACGCGCCAACGGGTCAGAGTGTGTAGCGCGAGGCTCTGGCCTGCCGCGGCGGGCGGACGCATGCGCTACCAAAACGTTCACGACCGGCTCGCGGGCGAAGAACCAATCAAAGTCTATAGTGAATAGCAGCTTAAGCCGGTTATTACTTTGATTTCTTATAAAGCCAGTTGAAGCATTTGATGGGTTCCGTAACGCGAAGGTGAAGCGCTCACCTATGGGCCCATGCTAGCGCGGTGCGAACTTAGTTGTCGTTGGATAGAGAGCGACCGCCCACCGAAAGCCGGGCCACCGCGTACGGCCGCAGCCATATTGC
>QHOF01000275.1 GCA_003219335.1 Verrucomicrobiota bacterium
CTCTCGGCAAACTGAAAAAGCAAAAGTCCACAGGCGGCCGTCACCACCACAGCCAAGGTAGCGAGAATGTAGCCAAGGATTGGTGACACCACAAAACGACGCACGCTGAATATGTGCACAGAAATTCCACAGAGTAACGGCTGACTGCACCGGTGCGGCTTTGTCATAGATTCTGTCTCCATTTCTTGCCAGAACGCTCCCGATTCTGCGACAACAACTCGTAAATCGCGGGAAGCACCAAAAGAGTGAGAGGGGTTGATGAAATAAGCCCGCCGATGACGACACGCGCGAGCGGTCGCTGAATCTCGGCGCCGATTCCGTGCGACAGGCCCGCCGGCAGAAAACCAATTATGGCAACGATCGCCGATACGATGATCGGGCGGAAACGGATTTCGCAACCGCGAATGATTGACTCGTGTAGGGACAGGCCCTCGTCGGCGGCCTGGAGCATGGAAGAGACGAGGACGACGCCATTTAGGACACTCACGCCGAAGACGGCGATGTACCCCACTGCCGCGGAGATGTTGAAATTAGTCCCGGAAAGATACAACGCGAACGTGCCGCCAATGAGCGCGAACGGTAGGTTCAACATGATTAGCAGCGCATCGCCGAAAGACTGGAATGTGCTGAAAAGCAGGATGAAGATGATACAGACCACGAGTGGCACGATGATGGTGAGGCGCGCCAACGCGCGTTGCTGGTCTTCGAACCGCCCGCTCCAGACCATGCTGTACCCCGGAGGTAATTTGACAGCGGAATCCACCTTTCGGATGGCTTCGGCCACAAGGCTTCCCATGTCTCGGTCTCGTACACTCCACTTGATAGCTATCCGACGGAGATTGCCTTCGCGCAGAATCTGGGCTAAGCCCTCCGTCTTCTTGATTTGAGCGAGCTGTGTGATTGGAATGCGCTCTCCGCTGGGCGCGCTGATCGTGAGGTTTCTCAAATTTGCCAGGCGATCACTATCCTGTGAAAGTCGCACCGCCAGATCAAATCTTCGCTCACCTTCAAAAATTTCTGTGACGACTCGCCCCCTCGTTACTGCTTCTACGCTATCCTGGACGTCTTGAACGTTGATTCCGTAACGGGCAGTTGCCTCGCGATCCACCGCAAGCTGCAACTGCGGTTGGCCTATGAGATGGTCATAGTCGAGGTCTGCCACCCCGCGAATACTTCCGAGCACGCCGGCAATTTCTTTTGCCTTGGATTCCAGCAAAAACAGATCAGGTCCATAGAGCTTAATGGCTAGCTCTCCCTTCACGCCGGCTAGCGCCTCATCGACGTTGTCCTTGATGGGCTGCGAGAAGTTTGTCGTGATGCCCGTGATACTGGCGAGCGCACTGCTCATGGCCTCGATCAGTTTGTCCTTGTCTCGGATTTTCCACTCTTCGCGCGGCTTAAGTCCGAGGAAAAACTCAGCGTTGTCAGGACCGTTGGGGTCTGTCCCATCATCTGGCGCGCCCAATTGCGAGACCACCACGCGGGTTTCGGGAAATTTCAGCAGACGCTCGCGGATCTCGTGAACATACGGCCCCGCAGCTTCGAGCGAGATGCCGACTGGAAACTTCACGCGTAACCACACGTCACCTTCATCGAGCTCCGGGAGAAATTCTTTGCCGAGCATTGTGAACACGAACAGCGCAAGGCCAAGCAGCCCTGCGGCGCCAAGTATCGGTACAAACGGCCGGCCCACGCACCAGCCGAGTGCAGCACGGTAGACTTGGCGCGGCCAGCGGAGCACCGGGCTTTCGCGCTCCTCGGGAGGACGGCGGAATAGAAGACTCGAAAGGACTGGGATGACGGTGAGTGTCAAAACGAGCGAGCCGATGACGGCGAGCGAGATCGTTACTGCCATCGGCTGAAAAAGTTTTCCCTCAATGCGCTGGAAGGTGAGGATCGGCAAGTAAACCGTCATGATAATTAGGACAGCGAATGTCAGCGGCCTCGCAACCTCTCTTGCGGAGCGCTCAACCTCGGGGATGAGTCTGTGAACTGTCGGCTTATGTTCGCTCAGATGGCGGAGAATGTTCTCAGTCATGATAACGGCGCCATCAACGATAATCCCGAAATCAATTGCCCCAAGGGAAAGGAGATTGGCAGGGATACCGCGTAGATCCATAAAGATAAATGCGAAGAGCAGCGAAAGCGGGATCGTCAGGGCAACAATGAACGCCGCGCGGATGTTGTAAAGAAAGAGCGACAGCAGCAAGATTACAAGAACCGCGCCTTCAATGAGATTTCTCATGACGGTACTCACGGTCGTCCGGACCAGTTGATCGCGGCTGTAATAAGGGCGCAGATTCACATCCGGCGGGAGAAGCTTTCGAATCTCCGCGATTTTGTTGCGCACGCCCGCAATGACATCGCCCGGATTTTCTCCTTTGCGCATCAAGACAATTCCCTGGACCAGATCGTCCTCGTGATCGCGCCCCAAGACTCCGAGACGGATCGCATGGCCAATGCCGGCTTGTCCGATGTCTCGGACGCGGATCGGTGTTCCTTTCTGAGCAGCGACGACGATGTTCTCAATATCCTGTGTAGATTGGATGAGCCCGATGCCGCGGACCATCAGCGCGTATTCGCCCTGAGGAATGTAACTTCCACCGGCGTTGGCGTTGTTGGCGGAGACGGCATCGAAAACCTGTTTCATGGTCAGGTTGTAAGCGCGGAGCCGCGTTGGATCGACCGTGACTTGATATTGCTTGATACCACCGCCCCATGAAACGACATCCACAACGCCCGGGACTTTGCGAAACTCGCGTTCCAGGACCCAATCCTCGAGGGCCTTGAGCTCGACGAGCGGCATCGTCTTAGATTCGATCGTGTACCGGTACACTTCACCGATCACGGTTGACAACGGTCCGAGACCGGGCTTCACGTCCGACGGAATCTCGGCTTGGGCGAGGCGCTCCTGCACCTGTTGGCGTGCCCAGTAGTTATCGGTCCCATCAGCAAAGAGAACTCGGATATTCGATAAACCAAAGTTCGAGATCGATCGGAGAAACGTCACTTTGGCGATCCCATTGAGCTCTCTCTCGACGGGGATGGTTATATGGCGTTCGACCTCTTCGGCTGCATGGCCGGGCCAGAGCGTGATGACATCGACCTCCACGTCGGCGACATCCGGATAAGCTTCGATAGGGAGTCGGTGAAAAGCGACGATCCCGCCGATCGTCAACAAGACGGCAAGTGCCAGGATAATGAAACGTTGGTGCAACGAGAAGCGGATGAGGCGTTCAATCATTTTCCACTGTTCTTAAGCAGAATGCTGCCGGCGCTGACGATCCGATCCTGGGCCGTGATCCCCTCCAGAACTTCCACGGCACCGTCGAGGTCGCGCCCTATCTTGACCGGTCGGCGCTCGTAATTGTTTTTTGCCTTCTCGACCAGCACAAACGTCTGGCTCTCCTCAACGTGTACGGCACTCTGTGGGATAGCCAAAACCTTGGATGAGCCTGTATTCATCGTAGCCCTGACGAACATCTCTGCCTTGAGCATCCTGCCCCGGTTCGGGACGACCGCTCGGACCTTAACCGTCCGGGTCTGGGGATCAACGGAATCGCTGATATAGGTCAACTTTCCATCGAAGCGCTCCTCCGGGCAGCACGGTGGCGTAATGGTAATGACTTGGCCGAGGCGCACCTTGGGGACGTCCGGCTCATACACATCAGCCAAAACCCACATGGTATTAAGGTCAGCGATAACGAAAAGATTTGTCGGCGTGTCAGATTGGCCGAAGGAAACTACCTGCCCGGCAGTGACATTACGCTCAACAATAACGCCACCGCGCGGTGCTCGCACGACCATTTTAGTGGTTGCGTCCGCGCGATTCGCCACATCCTTTAGCTGCGCCTGGGAAACACCCAAAGCAAGCAAGCGAGATGCAGCGCGCTCTTTTTCGGCCGCGGCCTTACGGTAGTCGTTCTCGGCATCCCG
>QHOF01000276.1 GCA_003219335.1 Verrucomicrobiota bacterium
AGTAGAGAGCTTCAATTTCTTGGCCGCAATGGCTGAACTGGCGATCTCAATCGCATTGCCAATGATCGCGTGCGCATCGCAACTTTCCAGATCGAGGCGGAGCTTACCCCGGGTGATGCGGGTGAGATCGAGCAGGTCGTCAATCAAGCGTGCCTGCAATTTCACGTTGCGCTTGATCAGTTGCACATCCTCCACGAACTCCTGCGGAATTTTTTCAGCGTTGTCTTCGAGGTACGTCGCTGCCGCAAGGGCTGGCGTCAGCGGCGTGCGCAACTCATGGCTGAGCGCCGCGAGAAAGTCGTCCTTGACCTTGCCGGCTTTTTGCGCTGCGATTTTTTCCGCTTCAAATTCCCGGCTGCGAATTTGATCGGTGATGTCGCGGGTGACTTTGGAATAGCCGCGGATGTTGCCTTTGCCGTCGCGCAGCGCGGTGATGATAACTTCAGCCTCAAAAGTTGATCCGTCTTTGCGGACGCGCAGTCCCTGATCATGAGTATGTCCACGCCGGGCTGCTTCGCGCAGGTTACGTTCCGGCTTGCCGGCGGCAACGTCCTCGGCCGTATAGAAGCAGGCAAAGTTTTTCCCGATTATTTCCTCAGCCGTGTAGCCTTTGATTTTCTGCGCGCCGGTGTTCCACGTCACCACGTTCCCGTTCGGATCAAGCATGTAGATCGCGTATTCTTCTACGCTATCCACCAGGATGTGGAACTGCTCGGCAGTATCGCGCAGTGGTGAGGTTGAGGTTGTGGATCCTTTCTGACCCATTGGCGAGCAAGTGAGTTTCGCATTGGAATCGGAGCGTCAGTCGTATCTGGTTCCCTCTGGTGCGCTGCGATTTTAAGAAAATTTCACGGCCAAGGCCTGCGTCAACGGATTCGGGAGACGCACGCACTCACGCAGGGGCGCTCGAATCTCAAATCAAGAGGGGCTTGTGAAATTTTCGACTGTGAAGCAAACCGCGCGGCATTTTGTAATCGCGTTGTGTCTTGCAGGTGTAACGCGTGCAGATCAGACAGTTCAATCGGTGCAGCAAGCTCTTAAAGATCAAGGCTTTTACTATGGCAACGTAACGGGCGAAAAGAGCGCCGAGACGACTGCCGCGATTCGGCGCTACCAGATTCGCAGCGCATTGCAAGTTACTGGCGAGCTCAATTCGGAAACACTCCGCTCGCTCAACGTGAGTTCTTCGGCGTCGTTTTCTCGATCCGTTTCAAAGCCTGTCGTCACTCAGTCCAGCAGCGTTCGTTCTGATGATAGCTCCCGACTGGACCAGAACCCGCCGCCGCGTTCACTTGGCGAGTCAAGCCGGCGAGCCGCCGAGACGAACCAGGTTCCCGTACGCACGCCCTATGATTCGACGCCAGTTCGGATGAACAGGCGAATCGTCGCAGAAGTGAAGCGTCAACTAGCGGGTCGCGGATATTATGGAGGCAAAATTAACGGCAGGTACGGGCATCGCGCAGCGTCTGCCGTGCGCGCCTTCCAATCGCGCTCAGGAATTGTGCCGACTGGCCAGCTCGATACAAAGACGCTCGGGGCGCTCGGATTGTCTGGTGAGAACATGGCGTATTTGGAGCCAGCAACTCGTCTGAATGAAACCTGGGTACCGGTCACGAAATTCAAACACGGCAAGTGGAAAGTGAAATGGAAGAAGCAGCATCGCGGCGATGGCGACGAATATGGTGATGAGGATGAGGACGGAAACGTTGCTGGTCGCTGGCATGGTTACGGTCATGATGACGACTAGTCATCGACTCATAGTCGCGAGCTCGTCATCACGAAGCCAGCTTATTGCTTATCGTAAACGGCGACGTTCTTGAATTTTTTGCCGTTCGCACTGGTTCCGGTGACGTTGGTAATCGACACCTTTGGCAGCGAAGCATACGCTTTGCATCATGAGAGGAAACTTCGTCAGCCTGCATCCTTACTTCAAAGCGCATCCGGGGAAACGTGAAGCAGCCAAGTCTGCCTTTCCGCGGTTCGTGGAGAAAACTGCCACCGAGAAAGAGAACCTTTTCTATGGTTTTACTATTAACGGCGATGAAATCTTTTGCCGCGAAGCCTATCAAAGCGCGGATGGTCTTCTGGCGCACGTGGAGAATGTTGGCGCGGAACTGGCAGAGATGCTCAAGGTTGCCGAGCTCATCCGCCTGGAAGTGCACGGCCCCGCACGGGAACTCGAAAAACTAAAGGCACCACTGGCACATCTGAATCCGGCTTGGTTTACCCTTAAGGCGAGCGTGGAAAAGTGAGTGGCCGTCGCGACGCAGGGTGCTGTCTCAATGTGCCGGATTCTTGGCTGTAGCGAGCGCTGTCCTCAGCGCACCGGGGACTTGCGCACCGAGAGGATTCCGCTGAGACAGCGGACCCTACAGCACTTGTTTTCCTCGCCGGTTTGAGGTCGAACCCCCGTTGAACGGGTGCGCAAGCAACGACTACTCTAGAGAATTGGCAGTGACTTTTTGGATTTCGGCGGCGGGAATTCCTGGTCGAGATCGGCAAGATCTTCTTTGGTCAATTTGATATCGACTGAACGAGCGTTGTCGCGAACGTGTTTTTCATTGCTCGCTTTGGGAATGGCGATGGCTCCGGGCTGGCGCAGAACCCACGCGAGCGCGATCTTCGCAGACGTCGCATCGTGGCGTTTCGCAATTTTCTTCAACGTCTTGTTTTCGAGCAAGCCGCGGCCGTGTCCGACCGGTGAATAAGCCATCAGCACTAGTTGATGGTTGAGAGTTGATGGGTGACGGAGAAACGGCAGAAGATCGAATTCGATCTCGCGATTCTCGAGATTGTAGAGCACTTGATTGGCGGCACAATTCGTTCCGTTTTCAATCCCGAATAATTCTTTCATGTCATCGACATCGAGGTTTGAGACGCCCCAACGTTTGATTTTGCCCGCGGAACACAGCTTTTCGAATGCTTCCACGGTTTCCTCGAGCAGCGGCGTTTTTTCTCGCCAATGCAAAAGATAAAGATCGATCGCGTCGATGCGGAGTCCATTCAAGCTCCGCTCGCAAGCCTTGGGCAGTTTCGATCGCGACGCGTTGTGCGGATATGCCTTGGTAACGATGAATACATCATCGCGGTGACCATTGATTGCGTCTGCGACGACTTCTTCCGCGCCGCCTTCGCCGTACATTTCGGCGGTATCGATCAGCGTCATGCCGAGCTCGATTCCCAAACGCAGCGCCGCGACTTCATCCGCGTGGGCACTCTTCTTTTCGCCCATGCCCCACGTGCCCTGACCGAGGACAGGAACGCACGCGCCATGGGGCAATTCGACAGTTTTCATTGCGATGCACTTTTCCAGAGTTATTTCGCGCGCGAACAGTCAGACGCGCTCCTTGCGATTACCCGGCGGGTGAAAATCGCGAAGTTGGACAACGTGGCGAAGTTATTTTGAAATCAACGCAGTCACCATTTTTTCGAATCGCGGTCGCCGCGGAGCGGGCTCGATCCCGCGAGCGCCGTCGCCGCTCCACGCGTAAGCCTGGGCCAGAGCCTCCAGAACCAACGCACCATCGTA
>QHOF01000277.1:0-1723 GCA_003219335.1 Verrucomicrobiota bacterium
TTCGCCAGTGATTCGCTGGCCAGAACTGCGTCGATTCGCAGGCCGCGATTCTTTTCAAATGCGCGCATTTGATAATCCCACCAACTGAAAAGATTTCCCTCCTGGTGGTGTAATCGGAGCGTGTCCCGAATGCCCACGTCGCATAATTCGCGAAATGCGCGCCGTTCATTCTCCGAGCACATGATGGTTCCGTGCCAAAGCGTGGGATCGTAAACGTCGATGTCTTCCGGGGCGACGTTGAAATCACCGCACACTACAAGATCAGTGGATTTTTCCCTGGCCAAACAATCTCGCAGGCGCCGATACCAATGCAGCTTGTATTCATACGCGGGCGAGCCGACTGCTTGTCCATTCGGTGCGTAAATCGAGTACACCCGCAGATGCCCGATCGTCGCGGCGATCACCCGCGCCTGCGGATCGACCACTTCATCACAGAGCGACGGCTGCACATCTTGCAGCTCGATTTTCGCCAGAATCGCCACGCCGTTATAGGATTTCTCACCGTGATAAGCCGAGTGGTAACCGGCTGCCTGCAGAGCGACCGCTGGAAATTGTTCGTCCGGGCACTTGGTCTCTTGCAAGCAAACAATGTCCGGCTCGGTGGCCTGCAGCCAGGCGAACAAGCGGTCCTGGCGTTTGCGCAAGGAGTTGATGTTCCAGGACACGATTTTCATTTAGTGAGATGTGAGAGGTGAGAAGTAAGAAGTACGCGCTTCTCAATTTACGCCTGCTCAGCCAGCTCTCACCACTCACTTCTCACAATTCCATCTCCGTTCCCGGGACCGGCACAATCACCTCTGAGCCGGGAAGCTCTGCGGACAATGTCGCGCGCATCCATTCCACCGCCGGCGGATCGCCATGCACGAGAACAATTTTGCCGGGCGAAAGTTTTTTCGCGTAATCAATCAACGCCTCGCGCGTGGCGTGCGCGCTAAACTGAAACTGCTCGATGTTGCAACGGATGCGCTGCGCTGGTTTGTCGGGATCCAGCGCGACCTCGCCCCCCGAGCCCGTGTTCCGCAGAAGACCGGCAGGCGATTCCGGATTGGCGTAGCCGACGAAGAAAACCGAGTGCTCCTGATTTTCAATTAGTCGCCGGGCAAAAACGTTCGAGAGCGTTTTTGGGATCATCATGCCGCTGGAGAGGACATAACCGCGTCCTCCGCGCAGGGGCGCGTCTCGGACAGTTTCGTCATTCAAAATGAAGGGCGCCACTTCCCTCATGAGTTGCAGACGCGGCAATTGCCGGCGCGTCATGTGCGCGCGGCGATCGTAGATATCGGTGAACTTCGAGCTGAGACCGCCGATATAAATTGGAAACTCGGGTAGCAGCCGTTGACGGCGGAATTTGTGAAGCATCGCCAGCATTTCTTGGGTTTTGCCAAGTGCGAACACGGGAATGAGCACGCATGCGCCACGCTCGAAAGCAGCGCCGAGCGCCTCTGCCAGCCGTCGCTCTTCTCCGGCCCGCGTCCAGTCCACGGGCTTTGCGTGGTCGCCTCGTGTGCATTCCATGATCAGGACATCAATCTTTTCCTCAGGCAAAATTGCCGCTTCCATGATCGTTTGATCGTCGAAATTGACGTCACCCGTGTAAAAGACGGTTTTGCCCTCAGCGCGCAGCAAAATTCCGGTCGAGCCGAGCACGTGCCCTGCATCGAAGAACTCGAACATCAGCGCATTTCTTTCCCGCTGGGGCGCTCGTTCGCCAGCAATGGAAATG
>QHOF01000277.1:1740-2165 GCA_003219335.1 Verrucomicrobiota bacterium
CCAGCGTTCCGACGCTCTATCGGTTTCCCGATGCGTGAAAAGCGGATACGATGCTTCTCCGATCTCCTCGCGTTGCCGGGTCATCACGTTGACCGAGTTGTGCAAGAGCACGCTGCCGACCTCGGCCGTGGCCTCCGTCATAAAAACTCGCGCGCTTGGAAAGCGCCGCATTACCACTGGCAACGTACCGATGTGATCTTGATGGGCGTGCGAAATCAGAATCGCTTCGATCTCGCGGTCCGCGATTAGTTTGAAATTCGGCAGCGCTTCCTCGCCGGCGTTTTTGGGATGCATTCCGCAATCGAGCACCAGCCCATGGCGGCCGATCTCGAGATAGTACGAGTTCGCTCCGATCTCCGTGCGGCGGGTGAGATTAATGAATTTCAATTCGCTCTCTTGCTCTTACTCTTGCTCTTCGGGAGACG
>QHOF01000277.1:2188-6185 GCA_003219335.1 Verrucomicrobiota bacterium
AGGCTATTGATGAGACCCATCAACATCGAGACGATCTCGAACAACTGCTCCTTTCCCGAAACTACCGCGGCAGCATCGGTCAAACGCTTCGCAACCAGGACATCCAAACACGCTGCGCATTCGAGCGCCGAACCGCGAGCAAAATCGAGAAAACCGGCAACGGTCTTTGATGGTGAACTTGCCGTTTCCTTCGGCAATATTGAGCGGAATGCTTGTCGAAGCGCGATCGAGCTGATCTTTCACTGCGGCTTTCGCAGCCGCTTTTGAGATTAGCTCTGTCGCCCAAGTTATGAATGCAAGCGACGCCTGATATACGTTCAGTTTCTCGTGATCGAATCGCGGTTTCATCTTGCCAGAATGAGCAAGAGCAAGAGTAAGAGCAAGAGTAAGAGCCGGGAGAAACGCCCTACAATGTTTCCTTGAAAATCCGAAGCCAGTTGTCGCGCAGGTTTTTTTCGATCTCTTCGTCGGAAAATCCGCGGTCGATGAGTTTGCGGGTAAGATTTCGCGCATGGGAATGGTTTGTCAGGTCGGGAATGAAATGGGGCGTAGTCAACTTCGCGGCGAGCTCGGCGCGCACGCTCTCCGGCAGCTGCAGGAATAGATACTCGCAAAAATCAAAACCAATCCCGACGCCGTCGGTTCCGGTCAGGCTTATCACGTGCTCGATGTGATCGACATAACGATCGATCGTGCTCGTTTGAGGATCCGGACTAACGAGAATCGCATTTACGCCGACAACGCCGCCCCGTTTTCCTATCATCTTGATTTGTTCGTCGCTGGCGTTGCGCTCGATGTCGTAAAACTTTCGCGCGTTAGTGTGCGAAACAATGAGCGGTTTGCTCGTAAGCTCGACGATGTCCTCGAATCCCCTTGGGTTAATGTGCGCAAGATCGATGAGGATACCGAGCCGCTCGCACTCGCGCACCAGGTCGCGGCCGAAATTCGTCAGGCCGTCGCGCGGCGAACCGCTCGGCTTGAAAATCCCGCCGCTTCCCGCGGCATTGCGCCGCGCATGCGTCAAACCGACCGATCGCACGCCGAGCTCGTAAAACGCGCGGAGCAAGTTTAAATCTTCGCCTAACGGTTCGACGCCTTCCATCGTGATGACCAGCGCGATTTTGTTCGCGGCGCGAGCCTGCTCGATTTCAGCAAACGTTTTGCAGATCGCGAATCGGTCCGTCTGTTCAACCTCGGCGTACAGTCGTGCGACCTGATCGAGCGCGACGCGTAAACCCATTTCGGGCAGATAACGGTCCTCGACGTAAATCGCCACGCCGAGCACGCCGATACCGCCAGCTTCGAACTCCGGCAAAAAATGCGAGACGAGAGCGCCCGGCTGATCACGCTTTTCATACAAATCGATCAGCAGATCGAAGTGAAAATCGACAACCCCACCCGCGTGCAGCCGGTCGATGCGTTGTGCGACGGATTCTTCTGGATTCATGACCTCTTTAGAACCACGGGTTACTCGGCGCGGTTCCGCGCAACCGAAGTAATTTAGGCTTCCAGCCTGACAGGTCGAGCAGGCTTCCGAGCCTGCTCGTTACCGACGAGGCAGGATGCCCGTTCGACGAGACAGACAGGATGCCTGTGTTACGTGCCATGCGCGCCCGCCAGCTCCATTCTGTGAAATGCGGCCTTATAGTTTGGCGTCCGCCGCGGCGGACGCCCTGCAACATCTATTGATTATTGCTAACCGTTTTGGCTGCTGGTTTGCTCAGTTCGAGCATGCGCACAATCGGTACTTCTGCGCGTTTGCGCACCGGTTCGGACAAAGTGATTTCCGGTTCCATATTCAAGAGCGCGTCGTACGCTTTCTCCAGTGTGTTCATCTTCATGAATCGGCATTCCCCACAAAAGCAATTATCGGTCGGTCCGGGAATGAATGTCTTACCTTGGATTTCTTTGCGCAGCCGATGCAACAACCCGGCTTCGGTGACCACAATGATCTCGCGCGCTGGCGATTCTTTGCAAAACGCTACCATTTTCTCGGTGGAACAAACTTCATCTGCCAGCATGCGCACGGCGTAGGTGCATTCCGGGTGCGCAACGACTGGTGCATTGGGATATTCTGCACGAATGCGGTTTATGCTGCGCGCCGTGAACTCGACGTGCACGTAACAGGTGCCCTGCCATAAATCCATTTTGCGTCCCGTGCGTTCCATCACCCAGGCGCCGAGATTTTGGTCTGGAACAAAGAGAATGTTTCGGCCAGCGGGTGCGGCGCGCACGATCTTATCGGCATTACCGCTGGTGCAAATAACGTCAGCCAGCGCTTTCACCCCGGCGCTGCAATTGATGTACGCGATCACGTAGTAGTTTTTATCGGCGTGCTCTTTCAAGAAGCTCGCCAGCTTTTCCGGCGGGCACGATTCGGAGAGAGAGCAGCCAGCATCGAGATCTGGCAGAATCACGCGCTTGGTCGGGTTAATGATCTTGGCCGTTTCGGCCATGAAATGGACGCCACAAAACAGAATCACGTCGGCATCCGTTTTCGCAGCCTGATAACTCAAGCCTAACGAGTCGCCGACGAAATCGGCAACGTCCTGTAATTCAGGCACCTGATAGTTATGCGCGAGGATGACTGCGTTCCGCTCACGCTTGAGCTCCATCAGCTCTTCTGCAAGATCAAGGCTTGTGCGTCGCAAACTGCCAAAATTAATGCCGGCACTTACCATCGGCTAATATGGCGGTTTTCCGGCCATTTACAAATTACAGGCCGGTGTAGCGGCGGCTGTGTCAGCCGCCGCTGCGCTTGGCACAAGCGCCACTACAACACGTGCAACGCTGCGCGCATCGCCTCTGTGGGTGCTTCGCGGTTGAACCAAGTGGAGAATGAGAGCGCGCCTTGGTATAGCAACATGGACAAGCCATTCGCGCCGCGCGCACCTGCTTCATCTGCTGCGCGAAGCAACGCCGTTTTCGATGAGCCGTAAACGCAATCGAAGACAATCTGATGCGGTGCAAGCAACCGCGCCGGAACCGGTGCGGGATCGCTCGGGTTCATTCCCAGTGGCGTGGCATTAACGATGAGATCGATGTCGGCAAGTTGCATCCGCATGGCGGATTCGTGCCACGCTACCGCTTCAATCCGCGCGGTCGGGCCTAACACCCGGGGTCCGGAAAAAAAAGGCCGCAATTGCTCTGCGAGCGCATTTGCCTTTTCCAGAGTTCGATTCACCAGAACAAGGCGCTCGCAATTTTCCAGCGCGCATTGCCAGCCAATGGCACGCCCAGTCCCACCGCCAGCGCCAATGATCATGACGCGCAGATCGCGCAGATCGATCGAGAATTCAGTGCGAATCGCTCGCAGAAATCCTTCACCGTCCGTATTTGAACCGATCAGTTTTTCATCGCGAACGCGAATCGTATTTACTGCGCCGGCGCGAGTTGCGGATTCGTCCGTCTCATCGATTTGTGTGAAGGCTGCGATCTTGTGCGGGACGGTCAGGTTGACGCCGATGAAATGAAGCCTGCGCAAAAACAGCAACGCTGATCGCAGTTCGTTGGCGCGGATGTGAAGACGCGCGTACTGCATGTGGATGTCGCATGCACTGAGCGCCGCATTTTGCATTTGCGGCGAGAGCGAATGTGCAACCGGATCGCCGAGAACGCCGAGCCGAACTGGAGGATCGATATGGCGCGTCACGTCGCTCCAATGCTCGAGATCGGCGAGTGTGTAACGATCGGTAGTTTGCATGTCTTTATGTCATCCCGAACGAGGTGAGGGACCCCTCACAGGCAGGCGGAACATTCTCAGTTTTAGTGTGTCCAACTTCATAGGTGAGGTGCTTCGCTTCGCTTAGCATGGCACGCTTGGATGGCAGCTTAGCGCACTGACGTGCACGACGAAAGTTGTCGATCTGCGCGTTCGCCGATAGCTTCGCTCGTTACAATGACAGCTTCGACTGAAAAACCGCCGTCGGACTTTATTCGCGACGTTGTCGCGGAGGATGTTCGCGCGGGAAAATACAAACAAATCCGCACCCGTTTT
>QHOF01000255.1 GCA_003219335.1 Verrucomicrobiota bacterium
AAAGGACTTCTCGTTGACGGCCATAACGGCGTCAAGGTACCGCTCAGTCAGGTAGCGGAAGTTGGTTTCGAGAATCGCCCTTATTTCATCAATCGTGAACGAGTTCAGCGGCGCATTGTCGTTCAGGCGAACGTGGCAGGTCGAGACCTGGGAAGTCTAATTGCAGAAGCCCAGCAAAAGATCGCGAGTCAAGTCAATCTGCCTTCGGGCTATTTCGTTGAATACGGCGGACAGTTCGGAAGCCAGCAGGAGGCCACGAGGATTCTCTTGAGCTACGGTGGCATCGCCATCGTGGTGATCTTTCTTCTTCTCTATAAAGCGTTCAACTCCGCCCGCGCGTCTTTTCTCGTGCTGGCTAATCTCCCGCTGGCTTTAATCGGCGGGGTTTTGGCCATTTATCTTACGGGTGGCATCATGAGCATCCCCTCACTCATCGGCCTCATCAGTGTGTTTGGAATCGCCGCCCGAAACGGAATTATCCTTGTGACCCATTACCACACTCTCCGTGTGGAAGGACTTTCCCGAGACCAGGTGGTGCTGCAGGGATCAAAAGATAGACTCGCCCCTGTTCTTATGACAGCGGCGGCAGCGGCGCTAGGACTGCTCCCTCTGCTGTTTGGCGATATCGCTGGTAAAGAGCTGGAGCGCCCGTTGGCGCACGTAATCCTGGGCGGACTGTTCACCTCCACAGTTCTGAACATGATCATCGTTCCTGTCCTCTATTCGAAATACGGCTGGGAAAAGGAAGAAGTTTTCGTGCGCCAACTGGCGATCGAACGTGGAGAGCTTCTTGGTGGCACTGAACGATAAAAATTCGGACGAATCAACGAAAGAAGTTTAAATAAATTGAAAGGGAAAACTTTCAGATGAAGAGAATAGTTCTCATAACTTTTGTTTTCATGATTCTGAGGGTAGCTACAGTATCAAATGCTGCCGAAGTGATACTGGGGCCGGATCTTAAGATACCCCCTTATTATAAGCCGGGAGGTGGCACCTGCTCTCCGGGTCGTGGATATAGCTTCAGCGCAGAGGCACCCAACTATCCTTCTACATATCCTAAGCTGAACCTCAGAGTGTTCAATGGAGAAGTCATTGGTTTCATCATTGAAGTCGAGGCCAAAGAGGGCTGGAAGCCCTGGTATGATCAGCCCGAGGGAAAGCCCACCCAACACGACAACAGCCCTCCTCATTACACCCAGACGATTTACATCAAAAAAGGTCCGACAGCGGAGGAATGCAAATCGTCTAAAGGACCCTCTGGAAAGTAAGATTGGAAGAACAAATAATTCACGAAGGAGATAATTGTATGATTGCGATGAGAAAAATTCTGTTCTTGACCGCCGCGATCGTCATCTCACTAGCGGGCAAAGCTTTTTCAGACGTAGCCGAAAAGGATCACGAACACAAAACGTCTCACGGGGGTGTCGTTCAAGAGGCCGAGGGGATGCATGCTGAATTGTTGATCGATAAGTCCGGCCAGCCCAAAGTCTATCTATATGATGAAGCCATGAAGCCCCTGGAGCATAGTGACATGCGAGCGAAGTTGACGGTCAAAAGCCACGACGGCGCGCAGCATGAGCGGGATCTTAATTTTTCCAAAGATCCCAAAGAAGGTCCGCTGCTCAAAGGCGAGCCGATCAAAGGCCTGACCGATTGGGATACCGCAGTTGTCAGCCTGAAGTTAAAGGACAGCTGGACACATCTTCGCTTTTCCCATCACACGGGTGCAGGGCGTTGACTGAGAAAAAGAAACGAGGATCAGGAGATGTGGTACATCGTACGCTACCTCCGTCACCTTCCCCCGAAAGGAAGTCTGGGCATCCCGGCCGTCTTCAAGGAAAGGGAAAAGGAGGACGCCAAGAAAAAAGAGCAAACCGAGCGAGGTCAAAGCAAGGCCAGGTAACAGTAAGCACTCAATGCTCCATGTCTTATGACTCGCGTTCTTCAGAATCCTTGGACGCCTTTCAAGCCTAATTGTGCCGAGGTTTCCGAAGCGGTGATTCGACTCGTACTGTAGAGGAGAAATCTATGAAAGATTTTTAATTATTTCGGCGTTATTTGGCACTATGAAAATGACGGTGATGGGAGTTTTTCCGGTCAGCGGCCAGTGGGTAACTCGAGATCATCGATGGCAACCAGGCGGCGCGTGGAATTGGGCTATCTCATACGAGCTGCCGCAGCTCTATCGCGAGTTCAACGGCATCGACTTCGGCCACGCGCCAATGTCCCCCTGTATTGAGCGATCGAATCCAGTTGCAACAAGTGATTCTTAATCTGGTGATGAACGGTATCGAAGCCATGGATACGGTCACGGATCGACCGCGGGAGATGCTCATTCGATCCTGTCAGCACGAATCCGATCAAGTGCTAGTCGCCGTGCAGGACTCCGGGAATCGGGATCGATTCACAGAATCTCGAAAAGATTTTCGATGCTTTTTATACGACCAAGTTACAGGGAATGGGGATGGGGCTAGCGATTAGCCGCTCGATTATCGAGGCCCACGGCGGCAGGCTCTGGGCGACAGCCAATGCGCCGCACGGCACTGTGTTTCAGTTCACCTTACCGCTTAGAGGCGAGAGGGTGTCATGACCGAGCAGACGCATGTTATTCGTCGTCGATGACGATGCGCCGATGGGCGAATCATTCAAGAACCTCAGTCGGGCGCTCGCGCTGCGAGTCGAGACCTTCGCTTCGGCTCAGGACTTCCTGAGGAGGAAGCCCCCGGATGTGCCCGGCTGTTCGGTGCTTGATGTGCGCCTACGGCGACGAAGCGGGCCCGATCTGCGGAGGCGGATCGCTGCTCTTAAGCATTCGTGAGAACAAGGGTTTGACTTCTTGGCGCTGACAAGGAGTCGGAGTCCGGCAGCTCAGTCGGGTTCTCATGGAAGTCCGACCCTCACTCCCTGGTGAAAGGACCGGGATTGCTCGTCCGAGCTGAAGTCGACATTTCGACGTCTGCCGATAGACAGTCACGCATTCTTCGTCACACTCCCGTTCGAAACCAAATTGGAGTCTATGAGACTCTCCTGCTCCGTTCATTTTTAGACTTTCCGTACATCAATCTTTTCTGGCACATGCGTTGCTCTTTTTCCCTCATGTAATTCGAAACGCGCAATGAGTTGGTTCGCAGGAAAGGAGCCTCATACTTGACCTTAGTCTTGATCATTTGCCGACCAGATTCTGCCTATCGCCGCTACGCGAAATTGCACAAATGAACTGGTCAAGGGAAGCCGACTGGTACTGATCCCGCGCGGTTCGATCCGGACCCAGGGCAGAGGTTCGTGCGAGATGAAGACCAGCGTAATGATCGAATGCACCAAGGAAGGGGTTTGTCCAGCTAGTCAATAGCGTCCTTAGTGCGTTGCATGAATTGGAACAACGGAGAATGGAAAAGCCTGAAAGAAGAAAGTTTTATGGGGACTGCACATAACGGGAAAACGCCATTGAGAGAG